>NZ_JAOTGF010000029.1:0-19551 GCF_044427305.1 Streptococcus sp. 2021WUSS109 | reverse complement strand
GAAACCAAATTGACCGCGATTGTAGTCTGGATTTTCTTTGTGTAACATAGCGATTCTCCCTCTGCTTATTAGCTAGTATTCCTATCTCTATTATACTACTTTACATATGAAAAAGCCGTTAGAAATACAATTCTAACGACTTTGTCTTCATTCTGTTCTCTTCCGTTTGGAAGAGATTTTTTAGTTGCGAGGAGTATTTTGGAGAGAACTGTGTAAGGGAAGAGGGATGATTTTTCGTATTATAGATAAAAATAACAAGATATTTTCAGAAAAATGATGTAAAAGTAAGAATAAACGAATATTTTTATAATTTTTTGTTATAAATGACTGATTTAATATTGAAAAGCCGTAAGAAAAGGATTATTATAGATATGACAAAAAATAGAAGGAGCATTGTTTTGCTTATGAAAAAGAATATTCGGTTGAAAAGCAGTATACTAGCTCTTGTAGCTGGTTTTAGCGTTATTGCAACACAAACTGTTTTGGCAGATGAATTAGCTGTCCAAATTATGGGAGTTAATGATTTCCATGGTGCGCTTGATATGACGGGGACAGCGCGATTGGAAGGGGAAACAGTTCGGAATGCAGGAACTGCCGCCTTACTTGATGCTTACATGGATGATTCACAAGCAGAATTTGAAGAAACAGCAGCAGAAACAGAGACACCTGCAGAGTCTATCCGTGTTCAAGCTGGGGATATGGTTGGTGCAAGTCCATCGAATTCTGGACTTTTGCAAGATGAACCAACTGTAAAAGTCTTTAATAAAATGGATGTTGAATACGGGACTTTGGGGAACCATGAGTTTGATGAGGGACTTGATGAGTATAACCGTATCATGACTGGTGAAGCTCCAAAAAAAGGTCAGTTTAATGAGATTGTAGATAATTATACTCGTGAAGCTGCTAAACAGGAGATTGTTATTGCTAACGTTATTGACAAAGAAACGGGTGAAATTCCGTATGGTTGGAAGCCCTACGCTATTAAGACTATTCCCGTGAATGATAAAGAAGCTAAGATTGGCTTTATTGGTGTAGTTACGACAGAAATTCCTAATCTTGTTTTGAAGAAAAACTATGAGCAGTACACTTTTTTGAATGAGGCAGAGACGATTGCTAAATATGCGCGTGAGTTAGCTGAAAAAGGTGTAAATGCGATAGTTGTACTGGCTCACGTTCCAGCTACAAGCAAGGATGGTGTGGCTGCTGGTGAAGCTGCAGATATGATTGCTAAGCTAAATGAAATCTATCCTGAACACTCAGTTGACCTTGTATTTGCTGGTCATAACCATGTCTATACAAACGGTACAACGGGCAAAACCTTGATTGTTCAAGCTACCTCACAAGGTAAGGCTTACGCAGATGTTAGGGCTGTTTATGATACAGATATTGCCGACTTTAAAGCTGTGCCGACTGCGAAAATTATTGCAGTAGCACCAGGACAGAAAACACCAAGTCCGGAAATTCAGGCAATTGTGGATGAGGCAAATACCATTGTTAAAAAAGTAACAGAGCAAAAAATTGCTACAGCTAGTCAAGCGACAGATATTTCTCGCGAAGTGAATGAATTTAAAGAAAGTGCTGTAGGTAATCTAGTAACATCGGCTCAATTAGCTATCGCTAAGAAATCGGGTTATGATGTCGACTTTGCAATGACAAATGATGGCGGGATTCGGGCAGATTTGAAAGTCCAAGAAGATGGAACAGTTACTTGGGGTGCAGCACAGGCTGTGCAACCATTTGGGAATATCTTGCAAGTTGTTCAGATGACAGGTGAGCAGATTTATACAGCCTTAAATCAACAATATGATGAAGGTGAAAAATATTTCCTTCAAATGTCTGGAATCAAATATATCTACACGAAAGCAGATAATCCAACGGAAGAAAATCCTTACAAGGTTGTTAAAGCCTTCAAAGAAGATGGAACGGAGATTGTTCCGACAGAAACCTATACACTTGTCATCAACGACTTCTTATTTGGTGGTGGGGACGGCTTCTCGATTTTCAAAGAAGCTAAACTGATTGGTGCTATCAATCCAGATACAGAAGTATTTGTGGAGTACTTGACTGATTTAGAAAAAGCAGGTCAAACCATTAGTGCAACTATTACAGGTAGAAAAGCATTTGTAGAGGAGTATGTAGAAGAACCAAAAGCAGAAGAAAAAGGAGATACTGCTGGGACAACTACCGATACGAAAATACCTGAAAAAGCAAACGACGGTGGCGGTAGTGTAGCAAATCAGAAAGCAACCGAGCAACCGGCATCATCTGGAAGTGTGGCTCCTATTTCAAATAAGAAAGCTGAAAAAGCATCAGGAAATCAAACACTTCCAAATACCGGTCAAGAAGCCCTAGGCTCACTTCTTATTAGCTTGGGTGGCTTAGTTTCACTCGGAATGGCTGTCTCAGTGAGACGTAAGGAAGGGGAGTAGGAATCAAGCATAAAAACGACAAACTTTCGAAGTACATTCTAGAATTACTTCTTTTAGAGACTATTATGAGAAAAATACATAAAAACAATTGTGTTTCATCTTAGAGTAGGTTCTGCTTTTTGTAAAAATTTGAAAAAACTTATATAACCTTGCTCTTGCAATCTGCTCTCTTCTGGGGTACAATAGAGAAGCAGACTTCCCTTAGTTAAATGGATATAACAAATTCCTCCTAAGAATTAGTTGCAGGTTCGATTCCTGCAGGGGAGATGAAGAGTATACGAAAAAGCCTAAATGATAGGCTTTTTTGCATTATTGAATTTCCTCAACTGCTGTCCATAAATAGTCTGTTTTCTGTTTATAAGATAAGCTATGGCAAGTACAGGAATAGCATAGGGCAGGATATTAGCGCCGAATACTTCATAACTAATGAAGAGAGGAGCTAGTAAGGTATTGGTGGCTGTTCCGAATACGGCACAATACCCAAGGGCTGCAAAAAGTTCAGTTGGTAGACCTAGTAATCCTGCTAAAACAGCCCCAGAACTTGCTCCAATCGCAAAGAGTGGAGTAACTTCGCCTCCTTGAAAACCTGCAGCCAAACAAAGACAGGTTAGTAGGAGTTTTAGTAGACAATCGTAAGCAAACACCTGTTCCCCAGCTAAACTGGCATCGATCAAATTGGTTCCTAGACCAGTATAACGACCTTGATGGAAGAAAAATAGTAGAACGGTCAGTCCAACTCCCATGATAGCTATTTTAATGTAAGGATTTGGAAGCCATCGAGTTGAGATGCTTTTTGCTTGCGCCAGAAACCAAGCAAATAAATTGCCGATGAAACCGAAGCAAAGGGCAATAAATAGCCATTTGAAACTATCTGTAAACTGGAATGAAAAAGATGAAATAGTGTGCGAAAATTTCTCTAATCCCAGTAAATGGGAAGTAGTAGAAGCCGTGAAAGCGGAAACTAGACAATAGGGGAGACTAATCCAAGAATATTGGCCAACGATTAATACCTCAATGGCAAAGAAACTAGCAGCCCATGGTGTTTGAAATAACCCTGCAAAACCTGCGGCCATACCAATCTTTGTTATCATATCTTTGCGCAAGTGTGTGAAACCATGTTTTTGTAACCAGTGTGAGAGACTGGCTCCAAGTTGGACAGCTACACCTTCGCGACCAACGGAAGCACCGACAAGATGACTGAGCCAAGTTGTAGAGATGATGAGCGGAATGAGAACTGGAGAAATTTGCACTAGCTCCCCTTGTCCAGCTTTGAAGACTAAGCCCATACCTGCTTGGACTTCCCTCCCCCATTTTTGATAAATGAAAACAATCACCACCCCTGCAAGTGGTAGAAAGGGGATTAGATATGTAAAATATTCAGACCGTAAGTCTCCAATCCCTAGTAGAATTTTCCCAAAAAGTGTGGTGATTATTCCTGCACCGACTCCAATTAAGCTGGAGAAGAAAAGGAGTTGGATGGCTTGTTTCATCTTATTGCTCATGATTCGCTAACTTGGAAGATTGATAGGTTCTTGATTGGGCCATAATATCGCTAAAGGTTGCTTGAATGGCAGAGCGGTAATCATCCTTTTGAACTAATTTTCCAACTCTTTCAAGGACAGCATTTTCTCGGCTGGTATCCAAAACAGGCTTGCCTGTTGCTCGTTTATAGGCTGTAACTTGGTCGACCAACTCCATTCGTTTTTCAAGTAGTTCAACCAATTGGCTATCAATCGTGTTAATCTGTTCGCGGATGCAATCCAAATTCATCTTATAAACCTCCGTATATTGTTTCAGTTGTTTTTTAGTATAGCAAAAAACAAGGCAGAATACTAGCCTTGTTTGAGGAAGTTACCAACTTGCTTTTTTTACCCCAGGAAGTTGACCAAGATGAGCTAATTCACGGAAGGTAATCCGACTCACACCGAATTTTCGCATATAAGCATGCGGACGGCCATCGGTCCTGTCACGGTATTTCAGTCGATTTGGATTTGAGTCGCGAGGCAATTTTCGAAGTGCTTGATAGTCACCTTTTTCTTTGAGACTTTTACGTAAATCCGCATAGCGCTCGATTAACTCCAACTGTCTCTGATAGCGTGCCATTTTTGATTTTTTAGCCATAAAATTCTCCTTTTCAAAAAACTTAACCAGTTAATTATATATCAAAACTATTAAGATTACAAGCAATAGGTGTACAATCTTAATAGAAGGCTAAAAGAAAACAGACTAGACCTATTGATAAGCCAGTCTGTCTGTCAGTTAATTCATTGTATCTAGTTTAGCAACAAGGTCTGTCGCGAATTGCTCAAGGTTAACAATATCCTCATCTTCAGCGGCAAGGTCTACCTTAACATTTTCGGCACCCTTAGTTGCACCACGTGAACCCAACATGACATCAAAGTCATCTACTGCACTACAGAAGTCATCATAGAAGGTATCACCAGAACCACAAACACCGTAGACCTTACCGGTCAAATCTAAATCAGCTAGGTCAGCATAGAAATCAACAATTTCATCTGGAAGCTCACCGTCTCCACCGTAAGAATAGGTGTAGCTGGCTACCACGATGAGGTCCGCATCCAAGATTTCTTCGGTTTCAATAGTCGTACATTCGTGAACCTGTACTTCCAAACCTAACTCTTCTAGCTTACTGGCGACGATGTCAGCAATTTCTTCTGTGTTACCAGTCATACTAGCGTAAACTATTTTTGCTAGTGCCATAATTTCCTCCAAATTACATAGTAATTCCATTATACCACACTCCCATCATTTTCAAAAGGGGAAGTTTATGCTAAAATGATGAAAAGGAGTTGCTATGACAATTTACAGTAAAATTATTGAAAAAATTCAAGAAAACGATACAATCATCATTCATCGCCACAAACGCCCGGATCCGGATGCCATTGGTAGTCAAGTTGGCTTGCAGAAACTCTTGCAGAAGAATTTTCCTGAAAAAAACATCAAGGTAACCGGTTTTGAGGAACCGAATCTTGCTTGGATGGCAGGAATGGACGTAGTTGCAGACCAAGACTATCAAGGAGCCTTGGTTATCGTGACAGACACTGCCAATACGGCGCGTGTGGATGACGACCGCTATACTCAAGGAGATTTCTTGATTAAAATCGATCATCACCCCAATGAAGAGCCTTATGGTGACCTGCTCTGGGTCAATACGGAAGCCAGCTCATGCAGTGAAATGATTACGGAACTAGCCATCCAATGTCAACTGGAACTAGATGGAGAGATTGCTCGTCTGCTCTATGCAGGAATTGTGGGCGATACAGGCCGCTTTCTCTATCCAGCAACTAGCTCGCGCACCTTTGAAATTGTTGCTCGTCTCCGCCAAGAAGATTTTGACTTTGCAAGGATGTCTCGCCAGATGGATACCATTGATTTCAAGATTGCCAAGTTGACAGGTTACGTCTACGACAACTTGGAAGTGGATGAACATGGTGCGGCACGTGTCGTTTTGACACAGGATATTCTCGAAAAATATGGCGTGACCGATGCGGACACTTCCTTTATCGTAGGTGCACCAGGACGGATTGGAATCGTTCAATCTTGGGGGATTTTTGTGGAACAAACTGACGGAAATTACAGAGTCCGTTTGCGCAGTAAGTATCTTCCAATCAACGAGATTGCCAAACGCCACGATGGCGGTGGCCACCCACTAGCAAGTGGTGCTAACTCTTATTCACTCTCCGAAAATGAACAAATATACCAAGAAATCCAAGAGGTAGCGAGGAATGCAAGCAAGTAGTCGCTCCGTTCGTCTTATGGGAACCATCATTGAAACCAGAATATGGCATCCACAGGCAGAACCGATTTTGGATCAGGTAGAAGAGCTTCTCTATCTCTATAAGGACCGATTTTCTGCCAATGACTTGACCTCTGAATTGATGGAGGTCAATATCAATGCGGGTATTCAGGCTGTTCCTGTTGCAGAGGACCTGTATGAATTGATTAAGTTGGGCAAAGAGCACAGTCTGGCTCAGGGATCTTTTTTGAATATTACCATTGGTCCCCTTGTGCAAAGCTGGCGGATTGGATTTAGCGATGCAAAACTTCCAACTCAAGAAATGATCAGTGAAAAACTCCAACTCATCAATCCAAGGGACATTGAATTAGATGATGATGAGCAGACAGTTTATTTGAGACGAGAAGGCATGGCGATCGATCTAGGTGCTCTTGCTAAAGGATATGTGGCAGATAAGATTGTCGACTTCCTTAAAAGAATAGGTGTGGAAGCTGGATTGATTAACCTGGGTGGCAACGTCCTGACCTTTGGTCAAGCTCCTCACAATGCAGATGGCTATTGGCGAATTGGTATACAGGATCCTCAGAAACCATGTGGTGAAAATGCCCTCGTCCTCAAAATAGGAGAAGAATCAGTAGTCACCTCTGGTATTTACGAAAGAACCCTTACCGTGAATGGAAAGACCTATCATCATATTTTGAGTCCCGAGACCGGCTATCCAATCGAGTCGCAGCTGGCTAGTTTGACCATTGTATCCAAACAATCTGTTGATGGTGAGATTTGGACGACTCGACTGTTTGGTCAAGAAATAACTCGGATTTATAAGATGGTAGAAGAGACTGATGGTATCGAGGCGGTTCTGATTGGGCTGGATGGCAGTATTCTAGTGACCTCAGGGCTTTCTGAGAAAGTTCTTGCTGGTAAAGAAAGAATTTCTGATAGCTTGGGCAGTCCTTCAAGAGGGGGATTTGGGGCAAGGGTCACTTCTGATGTAGCTTCGGGTGCTTCTGTACTATAACTTGAAAAAATATTAAAAAAATAGGTAAAAAGACTTGCCATAAGAACAAACTTTTGGTAAACTTAAATGGTTATAATCTATGGCTCGGAAAGAGTCCATGGCAGAAAGGAATTTTAAAATGAAAAAAGATATCCATCCAGAATATCGCACTGTTGTCTTCATGGACACAACTACTGGCTACAAGTTCCTTAGCGGTTCAACTAAGAAATCTAACGAAACAGTTGAATTCGAAGGTGAAACTTACCCATTGATCCGTGTGGAAATTTCATCAGACTCACACCCATTCTATACTGGACGTCAAAAGTTCACTCAAGCAGATGGACGTGTGGATCGCTTCAACAAAAAATACGGTCTCAAATAAAAGAGCGAGTTATGGTCCAGTGGACCATTTTTTCTTTGACTCTAGAAATAAGAGAGGGCTTTTTCGTGCGTGATTGCCAAAATGATTGCCATTGGTTTACATACTCATGAATTGAGCAAACTTATGAGGTGTGGGGGGTAAAGCATTATATTTCAGCCTGTTCGAAGGTATGAAGATATATGTATTTTATGATTTGTGCACTAGTAATACTCTTCGAAAATCAAAGTTATCCGTTGTCAACTTGCCTTGATGAACTCCAGTTCTATCTTCGACTTCGTTTCCTAGGTTACTTTTGATTTTCGTTGAGTATAAATCGTATCCCCACTGATGTAACTAGATTTTTAGTTTCAATGAGAGATGATTTCTGCTATAATGGAACGAGTAAGAATTTGAAGTGAAAGTATGAGGAAATTGATGAAAAATAGGGGAACAATCGATAGTCGAGTAGACTACTCACTTATTTTACCGGTCTTTTTTTTATTAGTTGTGGGGATTATTTCTCTCTACATTGCGGTTAGTCAAGATTATCCGGATAATGTTGTACAGATGGTTGGTCAACAAATTGCTTGGATAGGAATTGGAACAGTGGCAGCTTTTTTGGTCATGTTCTTTTCCACTAAGTTTCTGTGGCAAATCACACCTTACTTGTACGTACTTGGGCTAGGACTTATGGTATTGCCTTTGTTTTTCTACAGTCCAGACTTAGTAGCGTCAACGGGAGCAAAAAACTGGGTAACGATTGGTGGAATGACTCTTTTTCAACCATCCGAATTTATGAAAATAGCCTACATCATTATGTTGTCAAGGGTGATTGTCACCTTTCATAAATATTATCCAAATCGAAAAATTCGTGAGGATTTCATGTTGATTGGTTATATGACACTGTTTACTATCCCCGTCCTGATTTTATTGGCCTTACAGAAAGATTTAGGAACCTCCTTAGTATTTGTAGCAATCTTTAGCGGAATGCTTCTGTTATCAGGAGTTTCTTGGAAAATTCTATTACCGACTGCCTTAACGGGGATTGTTTTGGTTGGTGGATTTATGCTGATTTTTATTTCTCCTGGTGGAACAACATTCCTCCACAATTTGGGGATGGATACTTATAAAATCAATCGTATTGCAGCCTGGCTTGATCCCTTTAAAAATGCCCAATCAACGACCTACCAGCAAGCTCAAAGTTTGATAGCTATCGGAAGTGGTGGCTTAAAAGGACTAGGTTTCAATAAAACAAATCTTCTTATCCCTGTTCGAGAAAGTGATATGATTTTTACGGTGATTGGCGAGGACTTTGGCTTTATTGGAGGGACGGTATTGATTGGACTATACTTGTTGCTCATTTATCGAATGCTGCGGGTAACGTTGAAGTCAAATAATCGATACTACACTTACATATCAACTGGCTATATCATGATGCTGTTGTTCCATGTGTTTGAAAATGTTGGCGCTGCGACTGGTTTGTTACCTTTAACAGGTATTCCTTTGCCGTTTATCTCCCAAGGTGGTTCGTCCATGGTTTCAAATCTGATTGGTGTTGGTCTAGTGCTGTCAATGGGGTATCAGTCACGACTAGCTGATGAGAAGGAAATAAATCGATCATGTCGCTATAGAAAAATTACGATAAAACGTTAGAAAGTTGGTTTATATGACAAGAGTTGCGGTTGTTTTAGCCGATGGTTTTGAAGAAATCGAAGCATTGGCCCCTGTAGATGTATTTCGTCGAGCTCATTTTGACTGTCAGATTGTTGGTTTAGATAGTCATGAAGTGGAGGGATCGCACGGTATTCGTGTTCAAACTGACCAAGTCTTTGATGGAGACTTGTCTTCCTTTGATCTGATTGTGTTACCAGGCGGAATGCCAGGTTCTGTTCACCTTAGAGATTCAGAGTCCCTGATTACGGAATTGCAAAGAGCGGTTGCATCAGGAAAATCAGTAGCAGCAATTTGTGCGGCACCAATTGTTCTGGATAAGGCTGGTTTGTTAGATAGTCGTCACTATACATGTTTCCCAGGGAAAGAAAAAGACATTCCGTCAGGTATTCATCTGGAAGAGGATGTGGTCGTTGATGGTCCAATTATCACTAGCCGAGGCGCTGGAACAAGTTTGGATTTCGCCTATAAGTTGGTTGATTTATTTGGTGGAGATGGGGAAAGCCTAGCTCAAACAATGGTTTATCATAGTTAAAGTAATGAAGAAGATGGAGCTAATGTTTCCTCTTCTTTTTTCTATCAAAATATTAGAAAATATGGTATAATAAAGGGTATTCGTTAGAATGATTTTTGCTCTAAAAATATGTCTCGCTTTTATCCAGATGGATTGGCTTTTCTATTTTTAAGGAGCAACAAATAGAAAATAAGGAAAAGAAATGACAGAAGAAATCAAAGATTTACAAGAGAAGGCTCAAGAATATGATGCCAGTCAGATTCAAGTCTTGGAAGGTCTTGAAGCTGTTCGAATGCGTCCAGGGATGTATATCGGCTCAACATCTAAAGAAGGTCTCCATCACTTGGTTTGGGAAATTGTCGACAACTCAATCGATGAGGCGCTGGCTGGTTTTGCGGATAAAATTGAAGTTTATATTGAGCCAGATAACTCTATCACGGTTATTGATAATGGACGTGGTATTCCGGTAGATATTCAGGAAAAAACTGGTCGTCCAGCGGTAGAAACTGTCTTTACAGTGCTCCATGCAGGTGGTAAATTTGGCGGAGGTGGTTATAAGGTCTCAGGGGGATTGCACGGCGTAGGTTCATCAGTCGTAAACGCCCTATCTACTCAGCTAGACGTTCATGTCTACAAAAATGGTCAGGTCTATTTCCAAGAGTATAAACGAGGTGAAGTCGTTGCAGATTTGGAGGTTGTTGGAGAAACAGACCGTTCTGGTACAACTGTACATTTTACACCTGACCCAGAAATTTTTACTGAGACGACTGAGTTCGACTTTGCAAAATTAAATAAGCGGATCCAAGAATTGGCCTTCCTAAATCGTGGTTTAAATCTCTCTATTACGGACAAACGTGAGGGAGTAGAGCAAACAAAGGAATATCACTACGAAGGTGGTATTGCTTCCTACGTTGAGTATCTTAATGAGAACAAGGATGTCATTTTTGAGACCCCTATCTATACAGAAGGTGAAATGGATGATATTACCGTTGAGGTTGCCATGCAATATACAACGAGTTATCATGAAAACGTAGTTAGTTTTGCCAACAATATTCACACGCATGAAGGTGGTACCCATGAGCAAGGATTCCGTACAGCTCTGACACGTGTTATCAACGACTACGCCAAGAAAAATAAAATTCTCAAAGAAAATGAGGATAATTTGACTGGTGAAGATGTGCGTGAAGGCTTGACAGCGGTCATTTCTGTTAAGCACCCAGGACCTCAATTTGAAGGACAAACTAAGACAAAACTTGGGAATAGTGAAGTGGTCAAAATTACCAACCGTCTTTTCTCTGATGCCTTTGCAGAATTTCTTTTGGAAAATCCACAGATTGCTAGACGGATTGTTGAAAAAGGGATCTTGGCAAGCAAGGCTCGTATTGCTGCTAAGCGTGCGCGTGAGGTAACTCGTAAGAAATCGGGTCTTGAGATTTCAAACCTCCCAGGTAAGTTAGCGGACTGTTCCTCAAATGATGCAACGAAGACAGAGCTTTTCATCGTTGAGGGGGACTCAGCCGGTGGTTCAGCTAAATCCGGTCGCGACCGTGAATTTCAGGCTATTTTACCGATTCGTGGTAAGATTTTGAACGTAGAAAAAGCCAGCATGGACAAGATTTTGGCCAACGAAGAAATCCGTAGTCTATTTACAGCTATGGGAACTGGCTTTGGTGCGGATTTCGACGTTAGCAAGGCACGTTATCAAAAATTAGTCATTATGACAGATGCCGATGTCGATGGTGCCCATATTCGGACACTCCTTCTGACATTATTTTACCGCTACATGCGTCCTGTTGTAGAAGCGGGATACGTATATATCGCTCAACCACCTATTTACGGTATCAAGGTTGGAAGTGAGATAAAAGAATATATTCAACCTGGGGTTAATCAAGAGCAAGAATTGCAAGATGCCTTAGAAAGACATAGTACGGGACGGTCCAAGCCAACGATTCAACGTTACAAAGGTTTGGGAGAAATGGATGATCATCAGTTGTGGGAAACTACGATGAATCCTGAAAATCGTCTCATGGCACGCGTTTCAGTTGATGATGCGGCAGAAGCCGATAAGATTTTTGACATGCTAATGGGGGATAAGGTTGAACCTCGTCGAGAGTTTATCGAGGAAAATGCTGTTTATTCAACATTGGATGTCTAAAAACTAAAAAAACAAGTGCATATACTAGAGATTTATGGTATAATTAAGCGATATTTTCTAGTAATTACTATGAGCTAAGGAGATTTACATGCCTACAGGAACAATCATCTTAATCGTTTCGATTGTTATTATTTTAATCATTGCCTATGTAGCTTGCCTGATTGTTCGTAAACGAAATGACAACCTTTTGGTTGCATTGGAAGAACGTAAGGAAGAGCTATTTAACCTTCCAGTTAATGAAGAAGTCGAAACTGTCAAAGCACTTCATTTGATTGGTCAAAGTCAGGTATCATTCCGTGAATGGAATCAAAAATGGGTTGATTTGTCGCTCAATTCATTTGCCGATATTGAAAATCATATCTTTGAGGCAGAAGGCTATAACAATGCCTTTCGCTTTGTGAGTGCAAAGAACGCTATTGACAGTATCGACAGCCAAATTGATTTAATTGAAGAAGATATTGCCTCTATCCGTCAAGGTTTGATGGAGTTGAAGGAGCAAGAAGAGAAAAACTCTGGTCGCGTAAAACATGCGTTAAACCTGTTCGATAGTTTACAGGAAGCTGTTCGTGAAAATCCAGATAGCTACGGTGAGACACTACCAGAACTTGAGAAACAATTGAAAAATATTGAAGTTGAGTTTTCTGAATTTGTGATGCTCAATTCCTCAGGTGACCCGATTGAAGCTTCTGAAATCCTTGATAAGACTGAAGAACATATGATTGCTCTCAATCAAATCATGGATCGCATTCCAAGTTTGATTGAACGAGTTACAAAAGATTTCCCAGAGCAATTGGAAGATTTGGAGTCGGGTTATCGTAAACTGGTTGAGCAGAATTATTTGTTCACAGAAGCTAACATCGAGTCACAGTTCCAAAATATTCGCGTTTCAATTCGTGAAAATACTGCTTTGATTGTTTCCTTTGATTTGGATGCGGCAGAAGCTGAAAATGAGGGAATTCAAGCAAAAATTGATCATTTGTATAAAGTCTTCAATCGTGAAATCGAAGCGAATAAGGAAGCTGTTAAGATTAGTAAAAACTTGCCAAAATTCTTGGAGCATGTTGTCCAAAATACACAGCTCTTGGATGAGGAAAGCCAACGCCTAAATGCAACTTACTTGCTGGCAGATAGCAAACTTTCACGGATCAATCAGCTTAAAGCTCGTTTGGAATCGATTGAAATTGTTGTTACAGAAAGTGTGGAGGACATTGAAAATCCACAAGTTGCATATTCTATTTTGGAAGAGCGTTTGGACCATTCATTGGCAAGCTTGAAAGAAATCGAAGAGGATCAGCTTGTTTTAGCTGACTATCTTAAATCACAAGAATTGTCAGAGAACACAGCGCGTAGGAAAGCTACACTTTATATCAATAAATTGCATACCCTTAAGCGTTATATGGAAAAACGAAACCTTCCAGGAATTCCAGCTGAATTTTTAACAAACTTCTTTAGAACGAGCGATCATGTGGAAGCCTTAATTGCCGAGTTAGACTATAAACGAATCAACATCGAAGTTGTTAACCGTTTGTTGGAAAATGCAACGTATGATATGAATCAATTGGAAGAGTTAGCGTATTTGATTGTGCAAAATGCGACTTTAACAGAGCAGTTGCTACAATACTCTAACCGTTATCGTTCATTCGATGAAAGTGTGCAAAAAGCATTTAACCGTTCATTATCAATTTTTGAAAAGGATTTTGATTACCAAGCAGCATTTGAAGAAATTTCATTTGCTTTGGAAACCGTTGAACCTGGTGTAACAGAGCGTTTTGTACGTTCATACGAAAAAACTCGCGAAGCCATTCGCTACTAGATAAAAAGCCATTTGGCTTTTTATTTTTATACTTTGAAAGGAATATCGGAAATGACAACTGGATTATTAGTTATGGATGTTGATTCAACATTAATTTTGGAAGAAGGAATAGATCTACTTGGAGAAGAGGCTGGTTTAGGAGAGAAAGTTGCAGCAATTACCGAACGTGCTATGCGTGGGGAATTGGATTTTGAAGAAGCCTTACGTGAACGTGTGGCGTTGTTAAAGGGACTGCCTGTTTCTGTGTTTGATCGAATTATCAGAAAAATCCACTTTACGCCTGGAGCAGCAGAATTAGTCTCAGAATTAAAAATGCGAGGCTATAAGGTAGCAGTAGTTTCAGGCGGGTTTCATGAAACAGTCGATCGACTAGCTGCACAGTTAGAGTTAGATTATGTTCGGGCTAATCGATTAGAAGTAGTAGATGGAGTATTGACTGGACAAGTGTTGGGGGAAATTGTAACGAAAGATACTAAAAAAGCATGTTTAGAAGAATGGGCGACAGAAAATGGGCTGAGTCTATCTCAAACGATTGCTATGGGGGATGGAGCAAATGATCTACCAATGATTCAACGAGCAGGAATTGGAGTAGCTTTCTGTGCTAAACCGATTGTCCAAGAACAGGCACCCTACCAAATAAATGAAAAAAATCTCTATAAACTAATAGAGATTTTAGATAGTAAATAATGAGAAGTCAGCTGAGTGCTGGCTTTTCTTCTATTCTGTTGTCAGTAAAACCCTTTTCAAATCTTGGACGGTTTCAACTATCATGGTGGCCCCAGCCTTTTCAAATTCCTGCTTGCTCCCATAGCCGTAAAGAACACCGATGGCGGGAAGTTGGTGCCTGCGTGCTCCTTCAATGTCATGTTCCCTATCTCCAATCATCACAGCATTGTTTGGAAATGCTTCTAATTGATTTATAGCATAGCCGATGACGTCCGCCTTACTGATGCGACTACTATCCAGACTAGCACCGGCAATGACATCAAAGTAGTGAGCGATACCAAAATGTTCTAGAATCTGTTTGGCAAATATTTCTGGCTTTGAGGTAGCAATTACTAGTGTTTTTCCAGCTGTTCTCAATTCTTCAAGCAGAGGGATGATTCCAGGATAGAGTTGATTTTCAAACATTCCTTTTTCTTTAAAATAGACACGGAAAGCATCAACTGCACTTTGTGTATCTTCAGGGCTGAGTTGGTAGAATCGTGAAAAAGATTCATAGAGTGGCGGGCCGATGAATCGGTTTAAATTGGCTGTATCTGGTTCTTCGATTCCCATTTTTTCTAGTGCGTAGGCGACGGAGTTTAAGATTCCTTGTCCAGAATCAGTAAGAGTTCCATCTAAGTCAAATAATATAGTTTGATACATACTCATCTCCTTTCTTTCAGTATAACACAGACGATGAAAAACAGAAAAGATTTATTGAAAGCTGAATAGGAGCGTGATATACTAATAATATAAAGGAGGTTAGTACTATGCATATTCTCATTGCTCCGGATTCATTTAAAGAGTCTCTTTCAGCTACAAAGGTTGCTGAAGCGATTAAAAAAGGATTTTCTAAAGTTTACCCACAAGCAGGGTATGACTTAATTCCCCTAGGAGATGGTGGCGAAGGGACAGTTGAGAGTCTAATGCAGGCCTTATCCTTGGATGTAACCCAGACTTGGGTGACAGGTCCATTTGGAGATAAAATTAAGGTTTCCTATGCGGTTAAAGATGATCTTGCGGTTTTTGAAATGGCTGAGATTGTAGGGCTGGCAAGTATCCCGTATGGAAAAAGGAGTCCTCTCTTTATTAAGACACAAGGGGTTGGGGAGCTGATTGTAGAGCTCGTTCAAAATGGTGTTAAACGAATATTTATAGGAGTAGGTGGCTCTGCTAGTCATGATGGTGGTATCGGAATGGCGGCAGGTTTAGGAGTGAAATTTTATAATCGAGAGGGAAAAGAAGTAGAGGCAATTGGAGCTCATATCGGGGAGATTGTCAGTTTTTCCACAGAGGATATGTTGGTAGATTTATCTCAGGTCAGGATTGATTTGGTAACGGATGTGGAGAATCCCCTTTGCGGACCAGCGGGAGCCACATTTGTTTTTGCAGGGCAGAAAGGTCTTGCCTCTGCTGAATTTGAACTAGTAGACAAGAAAATGGAGTCCTTTTATAAATTAGTTAATCCAATGCTACTCGATTTAGCAGGAGCGGGTGCTGGAGGAGGTATGGCAGCAGGTTTAGTCCAATTTGCTGGTGCTCGCATTCAAAAAGGCATCGACTTTGTCTTGGACCAGTTGGATTTTGATCATCGCGTTGCCAAAGCGGATCTGGTTGTAGTCGGAGAAGGGCGGATGGATGCCCAAAGCTTATCAGGGAAGACTCCGATAGGAGTAGCTAGACGTACACCGACTGGGATTCCCATCATTGCAATTTGTGGTAGCCTCAAAGATGATCTTCCCGAGTTTTCTTTTGAAAATATCTGCGCCGCTTTTCCGATCATTGCAAGCGTTGAAAGTTTGGAGGACACGCTTCAAAAAGCAGAAAAAAACCTGGTCCGCACGGCAGAGCAGGTGGCAAGAATTCTTCAGTTAGGAGGCCAACAAAGATGGCATTAGTGAAATATGTGGCTATTATCTTATTTATTTTTATTTGTCTTGCAAAGCTAGTATCCGTTTTGAGACTTTCCGAAAAAGAAAGAGGAATGGAAACGAATGTAATAAAGGCAAATGGAGCAATGTTCTTTTTCAATGAAAAAAATGAAAGAGGCAGATTGCTAGGAATCCTTTGTCTAACCTGTATTATTTTTACTTTAATATTTATACTGCTTAACCGATAAATAAGTCTAACCAAATAATTTTTTCCAGAAGGAAGGTTTTGCATCTTCCTTTTTTTCTTCTGGTTTTGAGATAAGATTTGGAAATATAGATTCTAAGCTAACTTCTTCATTATCCACAGCGTGATTTGTGTGAAAGACAAGTGCGTAGGGAGACTGTCCTATTTTTTCATCGATGATAGCGGTAGTAATGCCGAAGTTCTGAGCAATTTTTAGTAGTGAAATTTGTTGCTTGTCAGACAGGGCTGGCGAGAGTTTGAGGAATAGAGGAGAGTAGCTATTTGCTAGTTTTTGGCAAATTGTATCGAACTTATTTCCGACGACTTCACTACTCAAATCGTCAAAGGAAACGAGCAGGACAACTCGTTCGCGATAGGTTCCCATGTATAGACGTTGTTCATCTGGATTCAATCGTGTTTCGCCAGAGGCTTTCTGTAGTATGGTAGTATTTAAATCGTTCATGGTTTCAGTATAACATACTCAGTTAACTTTGAAAAGGAAGGCGTTTACATTATTTCTTTCAGTAAAATAACCTGTTTTTTCTTGAAAAATCCCTTCTTTTAGGGTATGATAGCTATGTAACAATTTTAAACTCAAAGGAGAGTAATATAATGTCAATTATTACTGATGTTTACGCTCGCGAAGTCCTTGACTCACGCGGTAACCCTACACTTGAAGTTGAAGTTTATACTGAATCAGGTGCTTTCGGACGTGGTATGGTTCCTTCAGGAGCTTCTACTGGTGAGCACGAAGCAGTTGAGCTTCGCGACGGTGACAAATCTCGTTACCTTGGTCTTGGTACTCAAAAAGCTGTTGACAACGTGAACAACGTGATTGCTGACGCTATCATCGGTTTTGACGTTCGTGATCAACAAGCTATCGACCGCGCTATGATCGCTCTTGACGGTACTCCTAACAAAGGTAAATTGGGTGCAAACGCAATCCTCGGTGTTTCTATCGCTGTTGCGCGTGCTGCTGCTGACTACCTTGAAGTGCCACTTTACACTTACCTTGGTGGATTCAACACTAAAGTATTGCCAACTCCAATGATGAACATCATCAACGGTGGTTCTCACTCAGACGCTCCAATCGCTTTCCAAGAATTCATGATCTTGCCAGTTGGCGCTCCTTCATTCAAAGAAGGTCTTCGTTGGGGTGCTGAAGTATTCCACGCTTTGAAGAAAATCTTGAAAGCTCGTGGTTTGGTAACAGCTGTTGGTGACGAAGGTGGTTTCGCTCCTAAGTTTGAAGGAACTGAAGACGGTGTTGAAACAATCATCGAAGCTATCGAAGCTGCTGGTTACGAAGCTGGCGAAAACGGCATCATGATCGGTTTCGACTGTGCGTCATCTGAATTCTACGACAAAGAGCGTAAAGTTTACGACTACACTAAATTCGAAGGTGAAGGCGCTGCTGTTCGTACATCTGCAGAACAAATCGACTACCTTGAAGAATTGGTTAACAAATACCCAATCATCACTATCGAAGATGGTATGGATGAAAACGACTGGGATGGCTGGAAAGCTCTTACTGAGCGTCTTGGCAAACGCGTTCAATTGGTTGGTGACGACTTCTTCGTAACAAACACTGACTACCTTGCACGTGGTATCAAAGAAGGTGCTGCTAACTCAATCCTTATCAAAGTTAACCAAATCGGTACTCTTACTGAAACATTTGAAGCTATCGAAATGGCTAAAGAAGCTGGCTACACTGCCGTTGTATCACACCGTTCAGGTGAAACTGAAGATTCAACAATCGCTGACATCGCAGTTGCAACTAACGCTGGCCAAATCAAGACTGGTTCATTGTCACGTACAGACCGTATCGCTAAATACAACCAATTGCTTCGTATCGAAGATCAACTTGGTGAAGTTGCAGTCTACAAAGGCTTGAACTCATTCTACAACTTGAAAAAATAAAACAGTCTGGGAGACTGTTTTATCCCCGAGCTAGTATAGCGAGGGTTATAATAAGAACAAGTCTGGAAAGCTCCAGACTTGTTTTTTCGTCGTACAGTGTGCTAATTTATTTTCGGGCTAACAAAGTGAGGGACAGCAAAACTCTCTAGGTAGTTTTCTTTGCCTTGATATTGATAAAATGATATTCTAAAAAGGCAGATCAACTTAAGTATTCTCATTTTGAAAAGAGATGGAGAGTGGGATGATAGAGTGGATATTTTTTGATTTGGGTTCGACGCTTTTAGATGAAGAGGCTGCTTATGGTTATTATATAGACAAGTGTGTGAAGAAGTTAGAGTCTCTGGATATAGAGGTTTCATCAGATTCTTATAAAAAGAAAATGGTGGAGTATGCTCATAAGTCGCTGGACCCCATTCGTGCGACCTGGCAATATTTTGCACCGACCGAGCCACGTCCTTTGTGGACAAATGAGGGTGTGAGCTTGTATCCTGAAACAATAGATGCTCTAGAGAAGTTATCACAAAACTATCGATTGGGGATTATTGCCAATCAGTCTAGTAGTATTAGAGAACTGCTTAAAGAGTGGGGAATTGAGTCTTATTTTCAACTCATCATCCTCTCTGAAGAGGTTGGGCTATCTAAACCAGATACAACTATTTTCACACTTGCCTTGCAAAAAGCAAACATCCCTGCAGATAGAGTTGTCTATGTCGGGGATAGGTATGATAATGATATTCTACCTGCTAAATCTTTGGGAATGTGGACTGTACGGATACTGACAGGTTTTGGGAAGCATGCCAGTGAAAATGAAAAATTGAAGAGTGATTGGGTAATTCCTTCATTGCAAGAGATAACAAATATTTTTGAACAAACAAAAACTAGACTGAACATTCTCAGCCTAGTTTTTACATGTATTAGAATAAGCCTTTAACTTTATCTAAAAGACCGTTAACACCTTCAGAACCTGATAACAAGCCTTTTGCTTGTTCAGAATGAAGACAAACATCTCGCTTGATGTTTGTCTTTTTCTGTTTATTGGTCTGATAGTCCGTCTTTTTGCCAGAATAGTGGCTATTTGGACAAAATAAAAAGGCTTCCCTGTCCTCATTTTTAC
>NZ_JAOTGF010000028.1:0-24184 GCF_044427305.1 Streptococcus sp. 2021WUSS109 | reverse complement strand
GAAACCAAATTGACCGCGATTGTAGTCTGGATTTTCTTTGTGTAACATAGCGATTCTCCCTCTGCTTATTAGCTAGTATTCCTATCTCTATTATACTACTTTACATATGAAAAAGCCGTTAGAAATATAATTCTAACGACTTTGTCTTCATTCTGAAAAGTCTGGTAAACCAGACTTTTACTCTTTAAAAACAAATTCTAGTTGAATTTCAGGTGAGATAGCATTAAATAAATTTTGAAAGTAGTTTTTGGCTGACTCTTTTATGTCTTCCTGATAATCTGCTAGAAATGTTTCTTGTTCTGCTGACTGAAATTCATCGGTGATGAGTTGGGCAGTATCGATTTCTTCCGTCGCAAAACTCAGTATCTCACCACTCTTATCATATAAGGTATAAGGTTCTTCTGCATCTAATTCCAATCCAATGACTTTAAAGGCTGGAAGGGTAATTTTGTACCGATTTTCAGAAAGATGTTCAATGGATACAGGACTTTTGATACCAAATTTTGCCTTGTACTTGATGATTAAGAGGGCTGATTTTTCTGAGAAGGGCATTTCTTGACCAAATAAAACAGTGTAGTTTTTAGCGGTCACAATTTTCTGGACAGCTGTATTTAGAAATACCAATTCATTGACTTGCTCGACAGACTCAATAGCCGTATGGACACTCACTTCCTGCTGATTACTCTTTTCACCAGAGATGTAGCCGTATCCCCATACACCACACAATAACAGAAGGAAGGATAGAACAAGCCATAGATAGACTTTTATACTGAAAAATAATTTGATAATTTTCATAATATGTACCTCCCCTACAGTATAGCAAAAAGACTGCTTTGCGAGCAATCTTTTCATCTTTTTAGTCTATCCAGGCTCTGAAAACTTCTTCATCAGAAATGGTATCCGAAATGAAGCTACCGTTGCTAGTGCGTTCAGACAGGCTAAGCTGGGTCACATCAACCTCATAGAGTTTGCCCGTTTTGGACTGCACGTGAAGGATTTGACTGGTCGTTTCATCTTCATTCGCTGTGCTAAAGAGGTCAAAATCCCCCTGGTCCGTCAAAACTGGACCCGCCGCAAAGACACGGTGAGGCTTAGCCTTGAGTTCGCGAAGCACCTGCAAACCACGCTTGGCACGGCTGGTCACAGGGATTTCCTCCGCCGCCATCCGCTTCAAACTACCACGCTGGGTCAGGAGATAGACAGAGCTGGTATTGCTGATAAAGGCCGCAGCCACCACATCCTCATCCTTGAGGTTGACCGCTTTGACACCGGCCGCCTTGGCACCGATGATTGGCACTTCTTCGATGTTAAATCGCAGAGCGTAGCCCTTTTCTGTGATGAGCATGATGTCGTCCAAGACCACAGGCGATACAGTTATGACCACATCATCCGCATCTTTGAGTTTGGCATACTTGGTTGACTTAGACTTGTAAGTCCGCCAAGGTGTAAACTCCTTCCGCTCCACACGCTTGATTTGACCGTATTTGGTCACCGCGAAATAAGTTCCCTCATCAAAATTCTCAACCAGTTCAGCGAAGATAATCTCTTCATTGGTATCAAAGTTCATTAGGGTCTGGCTCAGGTGTTCACCAATGTCCTTCCAACGAATATCTGTCAGTTCATGGACAGGTCGGTAGATAACATTTCCAAGATTGGTAAAGAGCAAGAGGTGCTGAGTTGTCTTGGTATTCTGTAAGAAAATCAGCTGGTCATCCTCTCGTTTGCCCATTTCTTCAAGGGTTGAGGCATTGAAAGAACGCGGACTGGTCCGTTTGATGTAACCTGCCTTGGTCACGCTGACAAAAGTTTCTTCTTCGACAATCAAGCTGGCGGTGTCAATCTCAATCGTTTCTGCCTGATCTTGCAATTCGCTCAAACGAGGATTGCCAAACTGCTTCTTGACCTCACGCAGTTCCTTCTTCATAAGATTGAACATGGTGCGCTCATCGCCGATAATGGCTGCCAAGGTCTGAATCTGCTCGCGTAGGGCTGCTTCTTCGTTTTCCAAGGTCACAATATCGGTGTTTGTCAAACGGTAAAGTTGCAAGGTCACGATTGCTTCTGCCTGTTCCTCACTAAAATCATAGCTGATTTTCAAGTTTTCCTTAGCATCCGCCTTGTTTTCAGAAGCACGGATAAGGGCAATAACCTCGTCCAAGATGGAAATGACACGGATTAAGCCTTCTACGATATGGAGGCGTTTCTCTGCTTTTTCTTTGTCAAACTTAGACCGGGCAATGATAATCTCACGGCGGTGGGCGATGTAGCTGGACAGAATCTTCTGTAAGCCGACCTGACGCGGTGTAAAGTTATCAATGGCCACCATGTTGAAGTTGTAATTGATTTGCAGGTCGGTGTATTTGTAGAGGTAGTTGAGAATGGTCTGCTCATCGCTGTCTTTTTTCAGCTCAATGGCAATCCGAAGACCTGTACGGTCTGACTCATCACGCACCTCAGCAATACCAGGCACCTTGTTGTTGACACGGACATCATCAATCTTCTTGACCAAAACAGCCTTATTGACCTCGTACGGAATCTCGGTTATGACAATCTGTTTCTTGCCAGCCTTGAGTTGCTCGATTTCACAACGACTACGAACTACGACACGGCCCTTACCTGTTTCATAGGCTTTCTTGATTTCGTCAGCCCCTTGGATAATGGCACCTGTTGGGAAGTCTGGTCCAGGCAAGAACTCCATCAACTTTTCTAACTTAGCTGTTGGATGATCAATCATGTAGACAACGGCATCGATGACCTCCGCTAGATTATGCGGCGGGATGTCAGTCGCGTACCCAGCTGAAATTCCTGTCGCTCCATTGACCAAGAGATTAGGGAAGGCAGCTGGTAGCACAGTGGGTTCTTTTTCCGTATCGTCAAAGTTCCAGGCAAATGGTACGGTCTTTTTCTCGATGTCGGCCAGCAGATAGCCTGCCATTTCCGACAGGCGAGCCTCGGTATAACGCATAGCCGCTGGCGGGTCACCATCCATGGAACCGTTGTTCCCGTGCATCTCCACCAAAATCTCGCGGTTCTTCCAGTCCTGACTCATGCGGACCATAGCATCATAAATAGAGTAATCACCGTGCGGGTGGAAATTCCCCATGATATTTCCGACTGACTTGGCAGACTTGCGGTAACCCTTGTCAAACGTGTTGCCGTCCTTATTCATGGAATAAAGAATCCGACGTTGCACAGGCTTTAGACCGTCACGAATGTCCGGCAAAGCCCGCTCCTGAATAATGTATTTGGAGTAGCGACCAAAACGCTCTCCCATGATGTCCTCAAGGGACATGTTTTGAATGTTAGACATAAATTAAGATACAAAGGGACGATTCAGTCCCGTGTTCAGTTAGACAGACTAGCTGAACATTCCTTTCTTTGTTTCTTGTCGAAAAATTTTCTTTTTATTTTTTAGATACTAGCTTTAGTGATGAAGATGGAAATAAGATAATATAAAGAAATTTATCTCTCTGAGTTTTTCCTCTTTAGAAAATTTGTAAAAGATATTTAATACTTTCTGCCACATTAAACATATTCATAAATGATTACTCTATATTATTTATAGTAAACAATTTCATCTAAAAATTTTGAGTCATTATCATTATAATGTATGATATTACCTCCTTTTTTATAAAAATCTATTGCAAATTCAGGATTGATATCATTTACAAATCTTTCATTATTATATTCCAAGTAGTATGGTTCTTCAAAATCATCATTTGGTTGTTTTTCAAGATTAATAGTAGCTAGAAGTCTATCACCACTTTTTACGACCCTGTTAAAGTAGTCCTCTGTAACTTGTCCTTGGTTATATAAAACATTCAATCGTCCAATGTGAATATAATTATGACACTCTTGGCAAATACCTACAAATTTTTCTAGTGTATAGCATTTCTTCACTTTATCAATATGATACACTTCATGAGTAAATATCCAATCCTTAGTCTGCATTGTATGGGGAACATATCTGTCACAAATCATGCAATGGTTAGCTGCTTCTAGTTGAACCAGCTTTTTTATTTTTTCAAACTTATATTTTCCCATAATCTCTCTAGGGGCAACACCCCAAATAGTCATATGTAAAACAGGTCTTGATAATAATTCAATATTTTCCTTAGTCATTTACTTCTCTCCTCTAGATAGATTTTACCCCACAAACTTCCTCTTATACTTGATATGACTGGTAATATTGCCTTCGACATCTTTCTCGTCCCACAGTTGCAATTCCCATGGGTAGTAGAAATTACTCTTATTTTTGAAATAGATATAAATGCCGACATAACCGTCTTTATCACACAAATACCAGTTTTTCAGACCATATTTTTCCTGCCAGTCATCCAGACGCTCCATAACCTCAGCAATTTCCTCAGAAGTTAGAATCATACGAGCACCGAAAATATCATTGAGAATCGAATTAACAGGATAGCCTTCGCTCCTCTCCTTAAACCGCTCAATCTTATCCAAAATCGATCCCGATGTTTTGACACGATAAAAATAGGCAATATCCTTGACATCTGCACGCATCAAGTAATCGTTAATGGACTCGTGTAAGTTGAGTCGATAAGTCAGAATAGGCTGGGTTGGAACCTTGGCAAAGGTATGCTTAAGATTGACTTTTTCAACCTTACCAGTTTCAAAATAATCCTTTGAATACTCCAGATGAATACGGTTAATTTCACTTATTAAGCGTTCAACTTTCTCTAACATCTTCTTTCTCCTTTTGAAAATAGCAGAGCTACTCATCCACTTTCCACTGGCTTGCTTGCCAGCTTCTAAAGCCATCGACATCTGTTTTGATTAATTTCAAACAGGCATTAAGGACAAAGGCATCGTCAAGTAGACCTGCTCCAAGGATGAAATCTGGTAAGGCATCAATAGGACTGAAAAAATAAATCAAAGCACCTATAATTGCGAGGATTGTCCCTTTGGGTAACTTGCTGTAATCTCTACGGATATAGCTTCGCACCATGGAAATCAAGCCTGGAATGGCCGCAAACTTATCTCCACCAAAAGGCATACGAGACAGTTTCCGTTCCGTGCTATGTAAAAAATGTTCTAATTTTCCTTGCTCAGATAGCAAGTTTTCTGCATGTTGCCGAGTTTTGGAAGATTGCCAAATCTTCAATGCTTGGTCAAATTTCTCTTCCAACTCCTGTTTGTGTTTTTAAATGGCTTGCGCTTTCGAGCCCATTCAGACAACCGTTTTTGAAAACGGTCAGTTAATTTTACTCTTAGTGGCATAAAACACCTCACATAGTTTGCTTGTGCTAGAGTTACAAATCCTCTGTGCGATAGAGATTGTATCCTTCATAGTAATAAGAATGGTCGATGCCTTTGAAATAAGTAGCCCGACCAAGATCTTCCGTTAAGGCTTGCAATAACAGATATTTAAGCTCTCCTGTTGACACATGGCTTCTAATCATCGCATTGAAATATTCATCTTTATCAATACTATTCCAATCAACCACCTTGCCCAAACTATCCCGTAGCATACAATCCAACCAGATACGCATACTGCGTCCATTTCCTTCTCGGAATGGATGTGCAATGTTCATATCTGCGTACTTGTCAACAATCTCATCAAAGGTTTCGTGAGGTAGCTTGTCAATATAGGTCAAAGACTGCTCAAGAAAGATTCGTGGAGCGAATTGAAAATTATCTTTGGCAATGTTAACATCACGAATCTTACCTGCAAAGTCGTAAATATCCTCAAATAAAGCCTGATGAATGTGTGCCAAACCGGCAAAAGTTCCAACTTCTATCTGGAATAACTGACCAGTTTCGAACAGTTGAGCCGCTTTTTTCTTGCTGATTTGTTCTTCAAGACGGGCTAATTCAGCCGAATTTTCAATCCCTAATTTATTTTCTAAAACCATATGGCACCTCAACTTCCCTGAGATTATTTGGTAAAAGCTGTCGCTTCCTCCAAGGTAAACTTCACATTGTCCTCAATCCACTTGCGGCGTGGCTCGACCTTGTCGCCCATGAGGACGGATACACGGCGTTCAGCACGGGCTAGGTCTTCAATGGTGACACGGATAAGAGTACGGGTTTCAGGGTTCATGGTTGTTTCCCAGAGCTGATCGGCATTCATCTCACCAAGTCCCTTGTAGCGTTGGAGGATAAAGCCCTTGCCAAAATCCTTGCGGAGATCTTCTAATTCTCTGTCAGACCAAGCATAAGCAATCTTTTCTGTCTTGCCCTTGCCTTTTGACATCTTATAAAGTGGCGGAAGGGCAATGTAAACCCGTCCTGCTTCTACCAATGGTCGCATATAACGATAGAAGAAAGTCAGCAAGAGGGTCTGAATGTGGGCGCCATCCGTATCCGCATCGGTCATGATAATAATCTTGTCATAGTTAACATCTTCGATTGTAAAATCTGAGCCAACACCTGCACCGATGGTGTAAATCATGGTGTTGATTTCTTCGTTTTTGAGGATGTCCGCCATTTTTGCCTTGGCGGTATTGATAACCTTACCACGCAAAGGTAGAATGGCTTGGAACTTGCGGTCACGACCCTGTTTGGCAGAGCCTCCGGCTGAATCTCCCTCGACTAGATAGAGTTCGTTTTTGGCTGGATTTTTAGACTGGGCTGGGGTTAGCTTACCTGACAGAAGCCCCTTGTCCTTCTTGTTTTTCTTACCGTTTCGGGATTCGTCACGCGCCTTACGAGCAGCCTCGCGGGCGTCACGAGCCTTAATGGCCTTGCGAACTAGATTAGATGCTAGCTCGCCATTTTCCAAAAGGAAGAAGGTTAATTTGTCCGATACAATGCCGTCCACCACAGGACGAGCAAGTGGGCTTCCCAGCTTGTCCTTGGTCTGCCCTTCAAACTGCAAATGCTCTTCTGGTACAAGGATAGAAAGGACCGCAGACAGACCTTCACGGTAGTCAGAGCCTTCTAAGTTCTTGTCCTTTTCCTTGAGCAAGTTGGTCTTACGAGCATAGTCGTTCATAGCCTTGGTAATGGCTAGTTTGAGACCTGTTTCGTGGGTACCGCCGTCCTTGGTCCGAACGTTGTTAACGAAAGACAGGATATTGTCTGAATAGCCGTCGTTGTACTGCATGGCCACTTGGACTTGGAATCCTGCATCTTCTCCTTCAAAATAGAGGACAGGTGTCAGAGTTTCCTTGTCTTCGTTGAGGTAGGATACAAAGTCCTGAACGCCATTTTCGTAGTGGTACTCCTCCTGCTCGCCTGTCCGCTCATCCGTCAGAGTCATGGTGACTTGCTTGAGCAAGAAGGCTGATTCTTTCAGGCGTTCGGCAATGGTATTGAACTTGAAGTCCGTCGTTGAGAAGATGGTATCGTCAGGCATAAAGGTAACTTTTGTACCTGTTTTTGATTTTGGAGCGGTACCAATCTTCTCTAGGGTCGTGACTGGCTTTCCGCCCTGCTCAAACCGTTGCTTGTAAACAGCACCGTCACGGGTAATCTCTACTTCCAACCAGCTAGACAGGGCATTGACCACCGAAGAACCAACCCCGTGGAGACCACCTGAAGTCTTGTAGCCACCTTGACCGAACTTACCACCTGCGTGGAGAACGGTGAAGATGACTTCAACCGTTGGCTTGCCTGTTGCGTGCATACCGACAGGCATCCCGCGTCCACGGTCAGAAACGGACAGGCTGCCGTCCTTGTTAATAGTCACGTCAATCCGATCACCGAAACCAGACAAGGCTTCATCGACAGCGTTATCGACAATCTCCCAGACCATGTGGTGAAGACCATTTCCGTCTGTGGATCCGATGTACATACCAGGGCGTTTGCGAACGGCATCTAGGCCTTCCAATACCTGAATGGCATCATCATTGTAATTATTTATATCAATCTCTTTCTTAGCCAAAATTGACCTCCATACTTATCATCCTTTCTATATTACAAGTTTTTTAGCATTTTTGCAAAATATTTCTGTTACCTATCGGCTGAGACAACTCACAAAATAAGATTTTGGACTAAATTAGATGAAAATATGCTATAATGAAAACATGTTAGTCAATCTTATTTTACTATTTATTGCATATTTGTTGGGATCTATCCCGTCAGGACTTTGGATAGGTCAAACTTTTTTCAATATCAACATTCGTGAACATGGTTCGGGAAATACTGGAACAACCAACACATTCCGCATTTTAGGTCCAAAGGCTGGAACGATTGTATTTGTAATTGATTTTCTCAAGGGAACGTTGGCAGCCTTGCTTCCGCTGATCTTTCATGCCCAAGGAATTTCTCCGATTGTATTTGGGTTAATGGCTGTACTGGGACACACTTTCCCTATCTTTGCCCAATTCAAAGGTGGAAAGGCGGTTGCAACATCTGCTGGTATGCTTCTAGGCGTCGCACCTGCTTTCTGTCTCTATCTAGTCATCATTTTTGTGACTTCTCTTTACCTCACTTCGATGGTTTCCTTCTCCAGCGTATTGGCTGCTGCTTTAGCAATCTTAGGAGCTCTGCTATTTCCAGCAATAGGAATCATCCTGCCAAGCTACGACTGGCTCTTTACAGTGATTATCGTCTTTTTGGGCCTATTTGTCATCATTCGTCACAAGGAAAATATCCAGCGGATTTTGAAAAAGGAAGAGAACCTTGTCTCATTCGGACTCAATCTAACCAAACAGAAAAAGCGAGTTTAACCACTCGCTTTTAATTTATTTATAGTCTTTTAGTTTACTTTTAGTACTAGGCAACGAGCTGCAGACAGTACTGGAGTACGGCAAAGCGAGTTAACGAAGTAATAAAAGAAAAACTAAATGACTATATGTTGACTTCGACCACTTCTATTCTCTCCCCACCAAGCAATATCAAATGGCAGTCTACACGATTTATCTTGTAGGCTTTTTTCAATGCCTCGGCATAGAGTTGCATTTGAGCTTGGTAACGTTGGCTGAGTCGGCTTGGTTGGTCATATTTATCTGTCTTGTAATCAAAGAGGACAATATGATCATCATATAGTAGGTAGCCATCGATAATCCCACGAAGGACAAATTGTTCCTGCGATACAGAATCAGTCTGTAAACTTGCAAATGGAGCTTCTCGGTGGAGTTTGTCCGTATTGGCTAGAATTTCTCTTCCTAAGTCTGTATCAAAGAAATCTAAAATCATCTGAATATTGATTTTGTCTTTAACCGCTTGCTCAGCATGAACAGCTTCTAGGGCTTCTCTTACCGTATCTTCTGTCACCAACCAAGACAGATCCAAGCGTTGCATGAGTTCATGGACTGCTGAACCGACTTGGGCTCCAGTGATTTTTGGTTTCTTGGAGAAATCTGGCAAGTTGAAGGTTCGTTTTGGCTGGTATTTTTCCATAACTTCCATGCCTTCTTGTTCCAAGACAGGCTCATAGAGTTTCTTGATTTGACTTGGAGTACGTAAACTTGGTAATTCGATGGCAGCCTTATAGCGGGCATTCAACTCTTGGACAGAAGATAATTGGTCCAAGGCCTGGACAATATCTTCTGATTGACGAATATCTTTAAGGCTGGCGTCTTCAAGCTTATTCTTCAATGTCAGTTTACCAATCTTCTCCTCTGTCAAATCCTCATCCGTTACAAAGACTTTCTTGAAGTGCAAGTCTTCTCCTGAGAAGGCCTCATCAATGGCTAGAATCCAGTCTTGGAAGGTCGCCATACTTTCACGAGTTGATTGGGCAAGGACGCCATCTTCCTTCTTACCATCGTATTTTTCAGCTAACTTGTCAGCATTGCCCTTTCCAACCAGATACAGCTTCTTCACTGCACGCGTTAGTGCAACATAAAGCAACCGCATTTGTTCTGAAAGATTGGCAATTTTTAGCTCTTGGAGATTATTTTGATAAGGAAGGGTGTTCATTAAGACTCGCACCTGAGGTAATGGGCTATTTACCTTATCTTTCATATCCGCTAAATATTGGATACCTAGACCATTTTTCCGGCTGATGATGACTGACTGGTAATGGTCTTCCAAGTTGAATCGCTTATCGATGTTCATGAGGAAGACATATTTGAACTCCAAACCTTTTGACTTGTGAATGGTCATAAGCTGTACAGCATTTTGCGGTAGAAACTCTTGTACATCTGCCAAGTCCTTGTCGTTTGCTAAGGCACGGTCAATCATGGCGATGAAGCGGGACAAGCCCTTGTAGCCTGTTTTTTCAAACTGGTTGGCACGCAGACCTAGTGCATAGAGATTGGCCTGACGCTTGCTGCCATTTGGAAGAGCACCGACATAGTCATAGTAGAATTTTTCATTGAAAATCTTCCAGATCAAGTCATAAATAGAGTGCAGCTTGGCAAAGGCACGCCAGTTTTTCAAAATAGACAAGAAATCCGTGATTTTCTTCTTCAACTCTCCTGACATCAGTTCAGGGTACTGCCCACTTGCTTGCTGGGCTAATTCCATTTTCTGGTAAAAGAAACCTGTCCCAGCCTGCAAGGAAATCCGTGTCAGCTCATCCTCATCGAATCGGAACATAGGCGATTTGAGAAGGGCAACCAAGGCATAGTCATTGAGCGAATTGTTGATAACCCGCAAGGTATCCAGCATAATCATGACTTCTAAAGATTGCAGATAGGAGGCAGCTCCGCCATCTGCCACAATAGGAATCCCATGTTTTTCAAAAATGGACATAATGAGATCATTGTGCGTTCGTTTTTGCACCAAGAGAGTGATGTCTTTGAAGTCTGCTCCTTCTTCATTGTGAAGACGAATAATCTCTTTTGCAACGACCTCAATTTCACCAGCAGTCAGAGGAGTTTCCTCCTCAGCATCCGTTGAAGAAGGTGCACTATCCTGCTGGTCGTAAATCAAGTATTCCATCTCATGCTTGGGCTGGGCAATTTTTTGACCAGGACTACCAGCCACCAGACTGTGGGTGTCGTCATACTTGATTTCCCCTACTTGGCGGTCCATCAGGCGCGTGAAAATAGCATTTGTTGCCTCCAAGACCTCAATCTGACTACGGAAGTTTTCCTTGAGCAGAATCAATTTCCCAGCCTGAGGATTTGCCTGATACAGTTCAAATTTCTCTTGGAAAATCATCGGATCCGCCTGACGGAATCGATAGATGGACTGCTTAATGTCGCCCACCATAAAGCGATTATGCCCGTTAGACAGCAAGTCCAACATCCGTTCTTGGCTATGGTTGTTATCCTGGTACTCGTCCACCATGACTTCGTGGTATTTTTCTTGGAAAAACTGGCGGATGTCCGCATTTTCTTCTAAAATACGAATAGCGAAATGCCCAATATCGCCAAATTCAAAGGCTGCTTCCTTGATTTTGACATCCAGATAAGCCTGCGAAAAATCCAAGACAAAGTCACGTAATAATACAAGCAGTGGCAAAGCTTGAACCTGATAATCTTTCAGCAGGGTCAATTCATAAACTTCCTGACCCAAATCTCGTAATTCTGAGATAATCTGGTTCTTGCCAGCATTGTATTCTTCTTTAAAGGCTATCAAATGCTCATCTTTTGGTCGATTGGCATTGGTCAGGCCCTTGCCTCTGGACTGGTCATTGATGAGAAGGATTCTTTCAACCCGCTCCATCAAGCCCTTCTGGTCCAGACTATCTAAACCTGTCAACAAATCCAAGACTTCTTCCACATTGGCAAAATACTTGGCGGAACCAAAGTCATTTCTGCCCCATTCCACATGGTAGCGGAAGAAATCTGTAGCTTGATAGAGCTTGTCTAATACTTTTTCCTTAAAGCCTTGCTCTAAGATCTGCTCTATACGCTCTTGACTGTACAAATCAGCTTGAACAGCCTGCTCTTTCAGCCATTTAGTTGGACTGCTCGTCGATTGACTAAAATCATGCACCTGATAAACAACTTGACGAAAACCACTATTATCCTTGCGGTTGCCTGAAAAATTGTGAACCAGTTTGCGGAATGTACCATTTTCATCCTGTTCAAGATAATCTGCAAAGAGCTGATCAAAAACCTCTTTTTTCAGACTCGCTTTTTCTGTCTCATCCTGTAAAATCCGAAACTGCGGAGAAATGCCAAGACTATAACCATAGGTTATGACCAATTTCTGCGTAAAGGAGTCCATGGTCCCAATGTCCGCCTTGGTCAAATCCGCCAACTGGGCCGACAAATGCCGACGCAATTCCATATCGGTCGTCTCAGCAATGGTTTCATTGAGATTTTTCTCAACCCGCTCCTTCAATTCACCAGCCGCTTTGACTGTAAAGGTCGAGATAAAGAGCTGGTCGATTCCCACACCACGCTTCAACTTATCCAAAATCCGTTGAACCATAACGAAGGTCTTTCCTGACCCTGCCGATGCAGAGACCAGAACATTCTGACCGTGCGTGTAGATGGCTTCAATCTGCTCAGGTGTGCGTTTTTGTTGCTTATCAGAATTAGCTTCCGCCAGCTGCACAGCCTTGATTTCTTCCGCGCTTAAAAATTGTTCAAAAGCCATTAGTCCTGACCTCCTTTCATTCGTTCCATCCAATCTTGACGCTTGGCCTCTTTGATCAACCGCCGCGCCATGCCCATGTGCCGATCCGCCTCAAAACCAGTGATTGCCTTCAACTGCTCACCTGCTACCGAACGCCCATCTTTGGTATAAGGGTTAATAGCAAAGCGACCATCTAGGATGTCCTTGGCAGCTTGTTTGTAGAGTTCTTGGTTGTGGTTCAATAAAACCGCAAACTCTTCTTCCGTGTAGAGTTGGTTACGAGTCTGATAAAAATGATTGAGCCCCTGACTTCCCTCCTTCAAGAAAAGCCCCTTGTAAACCAAGCTCGTATTGGCAGCTCCTTCTAGCTGTTCTAAATTCTTTGTGTCTTTTAACTTGATAATCGGATCCTGCAAATGCAAATACATAGCCCCAAAAACAGGTTTATCCTTGGTTTCATCCAGCTCTTGTAAGGCTGCCAGGTAGGTCACCAACTGAGGTTTGAGACCATTGTAAAATTCTCCAACTGAAAAAGATTGGTCGCTGGACTTGTAATCTACAACACCGACAGCCTGATTGATTTGTAAGGTATCCAAGCGGTCAATTGTACCATTTACATGTACACTCTTGCCATTTTGAAGGTCAAAAACCAGCGCCTTATCCTGACGGAAACTCTTTTCCTGACCATCAATTTCAACCAAATCATTATCCCGCAAAATGGTTGCACTGGAGCGAGCAATCTTATCCAGCACCTCCTCCGTATAACGAGCATCCGCATCCTGGTTATAAAACATAGCAAATTCTGCCTCGTCACGCGTATGCAGGATGGCCTTGTCCACTTTTTGATCAAAATCTAGATCAGATTGGTCCATGACCACTCGTTCAAAAATCCGATGCAAGAACAAACCATGCTGAAAGGCAGTCGGATGGATGGATTCCTGTTCCCGCAAGCGAAGAACATTACGGACAAAGTAAAGATATTGGTTGTTGTAGAAATTGGTCAAGCTGGATGCAGAAAGATTGAGCGGCTTATCCTCTGGATATAAAGCAGCCAAGGTATCAGCTGCAAGCTGTTTAGAAGTAATTTCGCCAGTAATGGTCGGAATTTCAATGCCTTGCGACTCCAATTTCTTCTTCAAATGGCGAACCAAGACTGTCCAGAAGGCCGTCTGCCCTTCCCATTCTTCATGATCAAGAGATGGTCTTTCCGACTCAATCAAACGGGATAAGAGACTCTTGTAGTGACCGATGTCTTGTGGACTAAGTGTTTTCATCCTTCCACGTTCTTCGGTTTTCAGCCCCATTTTTTGGAGAATCTTGATATAAGGGGAGAGACTATCCTCGCCTTCATTATATATCTGAGGAGTTGAAATAACTAACTGTTCCGTCGCAGCATTCAGCAGAGACATCATGGCAGCATGGTTCTTCTTGATATTCTCTCGGCTGACCAAATCAAAACGTGAAGAGCTAGCTGAGACAAGATTGATTTTCTCCATCTCTTCTTCTGTCAATAGACTGGTATTCTTGGCAACTTTTGGAAAATTGGACTGGCCCATACCGATAGCATAAACATACTTAGCAGTGTGTGGCTCAATCAAATCATAGGATTTGACATTGACCACATCAACCGTTGCAGGAACGGTACGATAGTGACTGGCCTGCATTCCAGCCTGTAAAATAGCCAGAAAATCATCCATTTTCAATTTTTCTTTTCCGAAAATCTGATGAAAATTCTCAAGAAGATGGGTGAAACTTTTCCAGACCTGCTCTTCTTTTTCTTGCTCTACTTCGCTCAAATTTCGAGACATTTTTTCCATATTTTTAGGAAGCTCAATTGCCTCCAAAAAAGCCATAAATTTCTCAAGCAAGGCAGTTCCAGATTGTGGTCCAGCCTTAAACAGCTGGTTCAAAGGCTCCATAATCTTAGCACGTAGGGGTTCCAAGACATTCAAATCATAGACAAGTCGCTTCTCCTTGACAGTCTCAACATCGTAGTCCGCTCTGCCATTGACCGAAAAAGCCCTCGAAAAAGCAGCATGCCCCTTCATATCCGCAAAAAGGATGTAAGACTCAAATAGGTCCAGCTCCTTTTGGGAAATGCTGGCGTACAAACCAGATTTGAGGAGATTGAGCAGGTCTTCCGCACGGAAACGATAGCGACGCAAGCGTTCCAAGGACTCCACAAAATGGACCAGGGGATGATGACTCATCTCCTCTGCCTTACCAAAATAGTAAGGAATATCATACTTGTCAAAAATCTTGCCAATCTGCAACTTGTAGCTATCCACATCACCCAAGAGCAACAAGATGTCTTTATAGCGAGCCCCTTGATGCACATGCTGACGAATTGCAGTCGCAACCTGCTCAACTTCTTCTTTTTGGTTGACGACTTCCCATAGTTGGATTTTTTCTTGGTCTGCTGGAGTCAAGTCTATCATGGTCCCGCTGTAGTCATAATAGGCTTCCATATTCTTTGAAAATTTACCGATACTGTCCAAGACTGGCTCTTGACCAATATAAGTAGCCTTAGTCTGGAACTGCGCTGATAACTGACGTAAAAAGTCAACATTGGCTTGATAAACGTTCCCTTCCGCATAGGTCACTTGCACAGCTTTCTTGCTGGCATATACACCAATCAGGATTTCCGACACTCGTTCATTTAAAGCACTTACTAAAGCTTCTTCTTCTGCCGAAAAACGAGAAAATCCGTCTACCACCAGCACAATGTTCTTCAACTGCTCATCCAACTGACCAGTATCTACCAAGCGAGTCAGCTGTGCTAACTTAGACTGATGCTCAAAGCCTTCTTTGGACAAAACGTCTGTTACAGCCAGAAAAATCTTTACCAAATCAGCCTGCTTATCTGGTGACTCCATGGCTTCCAAGTCCAAAATAGACATATTTGCCCGTTGCAATTCTTTGTATAAAGCAACTAGCTGGTTAATGAACCCAAAATCTGTCTGTAAACGACCATAGACTTTCAAGTCGCCGTCTTCAAATTGTGATAGAACACGAAAGAAAATCATGGCAAGACCAACATCATCCAGCGGTTGACCTGATTCTTTCCTATCAATCATCAAATAGCGGGCCAATTGCCCAAAACGGGTCACGATAATATCAAAAGTTGCCTGTTCAGGCAGGTATTTCAAGACCTTGCGCTCCATCTCAAAGGATAGAGAGTTTGGAGCAATGTAAAAAACTCGCTTAGCTTCCTTAGCAAATTCTGCTGCGGTATCCGTTAAATACTGCGTCAGAGGATTGCGAATATCTGTATAGACTAATTTCATATCAAATTCTCATGCTTTCGTTGAATATACTATATCTAGTATATCAAAATAAGACAAAAAAATGGGAGTGAGAAAGAACTCGACCGAACAAAAAAAGAGCTCGTCTCCCACCCCCACACAGCTCCAACAGTCAGAGTAGTGACCGACTGTTGGAGGTTGGAAATGGAGCGAACTCTAAGATGTAGCTCTGGACTTTTTGCCCAGCCTCATTTTTTCGGAAAGGCAATCCTGCCTGTTACGTACAATTCTTATACTTTCTATATGGGGGAATAAAGTCTGTATAAAGAATTTTGACTAATCTTCGTTACGACGACGTTTTCTTGCAAACGCAAGCGTTGCGACAAGCATTGCTGTACCAAGTGCACCTGCCACAGATGAAGCCTCACCAGTATTTGGCAATTGAGCTTTACCTGAAGCGGTTTTACCTGCTTGAGGTTTTGCAGGAGTTTCCTTCTCAGGTGTTGTTGGTTTATTAGAAAGTTTGCGATAAATATGTGTCGTGTTACCTTCTTCATCAACTACAGTACGCACATACTCGTAACCTGAAATTTGACGTTTTGGTGTTGTCCCATCCTCTTGTGGAGCAACAGGGTTACCTTCTTCATCAACGTGCTTAGTTACGACTTTCTTAGCAGGTGTTTTCTTGTAGATGTGAGTTGTATTACCATCTTCATCAGTAACAGTTTTACCTGTAAATTCGTAACCTGGGATTGATTTGTTTGGTTTTGTTCCCTCTTCTTGCGGCGCAACAGGGTTACCTTCTTCATCAACATGGTTAGTTACAACTTTCTTAGCAGGTGTTTCGACTTTACGGTAAACGTAAGTCACAACTGTTTCACCTTCTACAACTTTACCATTTTCTGTACCGTCAACACGAACCAATTCATACTCTTCACCTTTGAAAGTGATTGTCTTAGGTTTGTTGTCTGTAGTATCGTATGGTGTGCCTTCTGGAGAAGTTGGTGTATCTGTTACAGGATCCTTGATAACTGTGCCATCTTCTGTTACATAGTTAACAACAACTGTACCATTCTTAACTTCTGGTGTTTTCTTGTAGATGTGAGTTGTATTACCGTCTTCATCAGTAACAGTTTTACCTGTAAATTCATAACCTGGGATTGATTTGTTTGGTTTTGTTCCCTCTTCTTGCGGCGCAACAGGGTTACCCTCTTCATCAACGTGGTTAGTTACGACTTTTTTAACTGGAACATAAGGAATTGGTGTATCAACACCTGGATTTTCTGGTGTTGGTGGTACATAACCCTTACCTGGATCATTTGGATCAATTGGTTTCAACGGCGTGTTATCCTTAGGATCAACCGGTGTATATCCTGGAACGTAAGGAATATTTGGAACCTCGCCATTTGTTCCTGGTGTCGTTGGATCGATTGGCTCGTCTGGCTCTGTTGGGTCAAATGGGTAAGGTACTTTTGGACGGTCTGTTTCTGGTACATTTGGAATCTCTGGAATCCAGTTTGCAACTTTCTGATAAACATAAGTTACTGTGATTGTTCCTTCGATAACTTTACCATTTTCCTCACCATCTGTCTTAGATGGAACAAGGACATAGCGTGATCCATCTTTTGTGATGATTTCGTTTGGTTTCTTGTCAGTTGTAGTATAAGCATCTCCAACCGGTGCATCAGACACATCCGTTTCTGGATCTTTAATCACATTACCTTCTGTATCTTTGTAGTTTACAACTACAGAACCTGTCACTGCTTTATACACATAGGTAACTTCTTTGTTAACACCAGCTTCAATCTTGCCTGTTGTTGGGTCAATACCTTTCGCAGTATTATTACCAACTGCAATCAAGTTATTTCCCTTGCCAACTTTACCAACCGGATAATCACCAGCAGGAACAAGTTTGTATTCCTTGCCTTCAAAAGTGATGGAAGCTAATTTCTGATCCAAGTCGGTATCATAATTGTAACCAGGTTTCGCATCTTTTTCATCTGAAACAGGAGCTTTGATTACTTTACCATTGACATCAACGAAGTTAACATTAACGCTACCAGCTTTTTCGTAAACATACTTAACAGTTGTCGTACCTTCGACTACCGCACCTGTCGTACTAGCTGAACCAGATTTTACTTCTTTGTAGAAATATACTGTGCCATCAGCAGCAACCAATCTATCTGGTCTACGGTCCTCGTCGGTATCATACTTAGTACCAAGAGCTGACTTAGGAGTATCCACAACTGAACTTACAATTTGTTTCCCTTCAGTATCGTAGTACTCAACAATGACATCACCGAATTTAGGATTTACTTTGTAGACATGGGTTGTCTCTACAGCTGTAGCCACTGAAGCGTTTCGGAGATATTGTTGGATACCAAATGGTTTATACCCCTTATCAACGTGAGTTTCACCTTTAGCCGTACCAATCCATTTAAATTCTGTGCTACCTGTATTTGCAGTTGTCCAAACCTGAGTACCAATATAGATACGTCCATACTTTCCTCCGGTATACTCTGGTTTAGTTGGGTCAGTTTCATCTGTGCCTGACCACTGTGCAACGACACGATATTTACTACCTTGAGCATTGGTAGCACTTTCCTTGAAGACCATGAAACCATTATCAACTGTGTAAGAAGATAAGATAGTTGCGTTGATATTGTAGTCGTATACCTTCGAATCAGCAGTGTAGACAGTTGGTGAGGTTTCGAGCAACGGAATAAAGCCAGTAGTATCAGTCCCAGTCCAGTCCACAGTACCTGTATAAGTTGGATCCAAAAGATAGATTTTGATAACAGCTTGGTTGTCTGCTACAACCTCGCGAATAGCCTTATATTGTACAGTCCCTTCTCTAACCGCACCTGCAAGCATGACTGCACCTTTTGGATAGGCGCCTTGAACAGCTTGTTGTTCTGTTTTTACATAGTCATAACCAGTAAAAGTACGGACTTTAGATGAGGTAACCTTTTGGCCTGCAATGGTTTGCAAACTATAAGTCGCCAAAACTGTTCCATCTTCAGTAACATAACGAGTGGTATTGACTTGATATGCAGGTACTATGATTGTGGAATAAAGTCGATCTGCATCATCAGAAAACTTCAATGCCCCTGGAGTACTTGTTGTAGCTGTTGAAGCATCATAGGTTAAGATAATTTTACTATTCTTCTCGTTGACTGTTTTAGGATAGCTAAAAGTGGCACTACTACCAGCTTCAAGTTTGTAACTCTCTAATACTTCTCCGTCTTTCGTACTAACCAACTCTGCTAATACAGTTGAGGTTGATGGCTCCGAGTCCAGGGAATAACGGATATAAGCATTAACAGCAGCCCCTCCAATAATCGTTCCTTCTTGGTTTAGATTATAAGAATTTAGATCATATGATCCAAACGTATACCAACCTGCTTCTTTGGTTGCTTCAACCCCTTTCAAAAGAGTATGCGGTGCAATTTCTGCACCATTTGGATCAGACATTGAAGGGGTTGCTGTTGTAGTTCTATCTAGAAGGGTACCTTCGCCATCGCCAACTTTCAATGTTGATGCAGTTGTATCAGGTGCTGCTGTATCAAGTGCTGCTGTCAAGAGACCATCTACAGTGTATTTTTGCAATGCATTCCCCAACGCCTCATTGGCTGCTTTAACCGCTGCGACTTGCGCTTCAACTTGCTCAACAGTTGCTACTGGGTCCGCCCAAATTGCCTTAGCTGCTGCAAGTTTTGCTTGAACATCCGCTACAGCTCCCGCAAGAGTTGCATCTTCAGTTTTAGCCAACTCTTTTTGACCAAGATCAACCAAAAGTGGTGATTCTGATGTTACCTGTTCAAGAACAGCTTTCGCTTTTTCAACTTCTGTCGAAGTCGTAGCTACCACACTCGTATTTTCAGCCGGTGCTGGCGTAGCTTCAGCATTTGTTTTTTCAACTTCTTCTGCAACCGCTTCTGTCGAAGCAGGCGCTACACTACTGGCAATAGTTGGTTCTGATGAAGCAACAGTTTCATCAGCCTTAACAACCTGTGCACCAGCACCTAAAACTAACGACACACCAAGCAAAACGCTTGCTGCCCCAAAATGATACTTACGAATCGAAAATTGTTGTTTCGTACCGTACCAGTCAAATGATTTCTTATTTGCTCTACGCATAAAAAATCCCCCATATAAATTTTAATTTAATTACAAAAATTTTCTACTCTTTGTATCAAAGCCTTGAAAACTCCCGCAATCATTCGAGGTATTATACTACAAATAACTTTAAATGCCAAGCAATATTATAAAGTTCCTTAAAAAAACATCATGAATTCGCTTAACTTCGAGATTAAACCCATATACTCGTAGTTTTTTACATATTTGTCAAGGAACTTCACTTTCAAGAATTTCTATAAAATTACCGACACCGCAAAAATATTAGCTCCATATCTTGTATTCTTATACATATAGCCAATAATAAATAGTCAATAAATTTTAAAAAATCTGCCTGTTTTCTGATACAACAAGCAGATTTTGACGTTATTCCTTTTCTTGCTCTCTTGCCAAACGCTCACGTTCCAAACGGAATTTGCGATTGGGATTGAGCCTGTTAAAGAGTTCTTCTAATTTTTCAGCATTCCAAACATCGGCTGCTGAAACAAAATTCCCATCTTTATCCTTGAAGGATATTGGTTTATCGCCCATATAAACCTCCAACTATTTTATAGATTGTTTACAAACGATCATTAACTGAATGAAATTAGTAAGGTTGGTAGCCAAGGTCCCATAGGACTTGGCGTAGTTTGACTAGCAAGTTAACTTGCAGTCAAACTGCTTACCTCGCTTTCAAATTTTTAGGCTCGGGCTGAGACAGTCTATCCCCAGACTGTCTCAGTCCACAAACTCAAATTCGAACTTGCCAATACGGACGATGTCGCCGTCTTTGGCACCACGCGCACGGAGGGCTTCATCGACACCCATTCCACGTAACTGACGAGCAAATTTCATGACAGATTCGTCGCGATCGAAGTTGGTCATGGTGAAGAGCTTTTCCAGCTTGTCACCAGATAGAATCCAACTTGCATCGTCTGCACGACTGATTGCAAATTCTGGTTCATCTGGGTTAAAGCCATAGTAAGCCTCTTCTTCTTGGAAATCTGATTCGTCGTAGAGCAAGAATTCTGGCGTTTTCTCTAGCAACTCAGCTGTGGCTTCCAAAAGATTTTCCAAACCTTGGTGAGCAATCCCTGAGATTGGGAAAATCTGTGGCAGTTCGTCAAACTCGTCGTAGTTGGCTGCTAATTTCTTCTTGAACTCTTCCAGATTTTCTACCGCTTCTGGCATATCCATTTTGTTGGCAACGATAATCTGAGGACGCTCCATGAGGCGAAGATTGTAGGTTTCCAATTCATTGTTGATGGCTACATAATCTTCATAAGGATCACGACCTTCACTTGCTGACATGTCCAAAACATGCAAGATAACACGTGTCCGCTCGATGTGACGAAGGAATTGCGTTCCCAATCCAACACCTTGACTAGCACCCTCAATCAAGCCAGGCAAATCAGCCACTGCAAATGACTCGCCAGATTTGGTCCGAACCATTCCCAAATTTGGCACAATGGTTGTAAAATGGTAGGCACCAATTTTAGGTTTAGCTGCTGTAATAACACTGAGAAGCGTTGATTTTCCAACTGACGGAAAACCAACAAGACCAACGTCAGCTAGTACTTTTAATTCCAATTCAAGGTTCCGCTCCTCACCAGGTTCCCCATTTTCAGAAATCTCTGGCGCTGGATTTTTTGGCGTCGCAAAACGAATGTTCCCACGACCACCACGACCACCGTGGGCAATGACAAATTCTTGACCATTTTCAACCAAGTCGGTGATGACCTTGCCAGTATCCGCATCACGCACAGTTGTCCCCTGTGGTACACGAACAATTAAATCTTCCGCTCCTCGACCGTGCATACCTTTGGTCATCCCTTTTTCACCATCATCAGCCTTAAAGCGACGATTGTAACGGAAGTCCATCAAGGTCCGCAAGCCTTCATCTACAACGAAGACAACATTTCCACCATGACCACCATCACCGCCCCAAGGACCGCCGTTTGGTACATACTTTTCACGACGGAAGGCAACCATCCCATCGCCTCCCTTACCTGCCTTGACCTTAATCTTGGCGGTATCTAAAAACATACTCATAATTTACCCTATTCTTTCCTAGAAAAAAACGCTTAAAAGCGTTTTAGACCTCTATTCACAAGCGAAGTGCTTATATATAAGAGAAGTTTTTTAGCTAATCAAGGTCGTTCTTTGAGAGAATACTGACTGTATTTTGAAAAAACTAACGATGAACAGCTTAAAAACCAACCTTAGATAAAAGTGCCGAACTGTAAATACAGGTTCTTAATTCATCAATGCATTAATAGCTGGTAAAATCAAGCCAGCCAATGTCGCTACAACCATCACGACAACGATTACTAAAGTCACTTTCTCAAATGTTGTTTTTTTGTGTTTTTCTTCACCAAAAGCCATTGCTTTCTCCTTATTTAGTCATTGATAGTTTATTCTAACACATTATGGGAATGTTTTCAAATCTCATCCTTTGAAGAAAGGCTTTCCTTGACCTTTTCCGCCACCTTATACGGTACACCTGCTTCTGCGATTTCCTGCAAACTGGCTGACTGGATATTGCCAATGGACTTGAAGTGCTTCATCAAAGCCTGTTTGCGTTTTGGTCCCAAGCCTTCTATGCCGTCCAATTTAGATGAGAAGGAATTTTTTGACCGAACCTGACGATGAAACTCAATGGCAAAGCGGTGAACCTCATCTTGAATCCGATGCAGGAGGAAAAATTCCTGTGAATTACGAGGCAACTCAACTACTTCCAACGGATTTCCAAAGAGCAATTCATGGGTTTGGTGCTTGTCATTCTTCTGCAACCCTGCAATTGGTATAGACATGCCTAATTCCTGCTCAATCACCTGCTTGGCAATATTGACCTGCCCCTGACCACCGTCAATGATAATCAAGTCAGGCGGCGTTAATCCGTCCCGCAGTACCCGACTGTACCGTCGCTGCAAAACTTCCCGCATGGAAGCATAATCATCTGGCCCTTCCACCGTCTTAATCTTATACTTGCGGTATTCTTTTTTATTAGGCACCCCATTTTCAAAGACCACCATGGCCGACACAGGACTGGTCCCCATGATGTTGGAGTTATCGAAAGCCTCAATCCGCACAGGCGTCGGAATCCCCAAAAGCTGACCGATATTTTCTACAGCACCGTAAGTCTTCTCCAGATTTTTCTCCAAAAGATTAAACTTCTGCTCCAGACTAACACGCGCATTCTTGGTTGCCAGATTGATGAGTTGCTTCTTTTCGCCACGCTTAGGCTTGATGACCTTAGTATCTACCAGAGCTTCTACGGCTTCTTGGTCAATACCCTGCGGTATCAAGACCTCTGAGGGAATCAAATGTTGCTGGTCCCTGTAAAACTGACCGATGTAGGTCAAAAAGTCTTCGTCCGCATCATTATAATATGGAAAAAGATTGACATTCCGCTCAATCAATTTCCCCTGACGAACAAAGAAAACCTGCACACACATCCATCCCTTGTCAACATAGTAACCAAAGACATCCCGATTCTGCAAATCATGAGCCATCACCCGTTGCTTGGTCCGCAGGGTTGAAATAGATTGAAGAATATCACGATATTCCGCAGCTCTTTCGAATTCAAGATTGGCTGCAGCAACTTTCATTTTTTCTTGCACCTGTCTAACAATCTTATCATCGTGTCCTGTTAAGAATTGAGCAACCTCCTTACTCATCTTATCATAATCAGAAAGACTAGGCATCTTGTCCCCGTGGGCCAAACATTGACCCAAGTGGTAATACATACAGTACTTGTTCTCAGGCAATTTGCACTTGCGGAAAGGATACAGACGCTCCAATAGTTTGAGGGTCTGGTTAGCCGCACCCACATCTGGATAGGGACCAAAATACTGACCACCATCCTTTTTAATTTGCCGTGTAATCATCAGCCGTGGATGACGTTCTTTGGTAATTTTGATAAAGGGATAGGACTTGTCATCCTTTAACATGATGTTATAGCGAGGCTTGTTTTTCTGAATCAGATTGATTTCCAGTAAGAGTGCCTCGATATTGGAATCTGTTACGATAAATTCAAAATCGGCAATTTCAGATACTAAAGCTTCAGTCTTGGTATCATGGGCCCCACGAAAATAAGACCGCACCCGATTGCGCAGGTTTTTGGCCTTGCCCACATAGATAATCTTTCCGTACTTGTTTTTATGGAGATAGCAGCCAGGACTATCTGGAAGCAACTCCAACTTATGCTTGATCAAATCGTTCATAGGTCTATTATAGCACAGTCCAGACAGCAGTCCAAATCGCCACAAATCCTATAACCACAAAAATCACGGAATAGTCCGTGATTTCAGAATGAAGACAAACATCTCGCTTGATGTTTGTCTTTTTCTGTTTATTGGTCTGATAGTCCGTCTTTTTGCCAGAATAGTGGCTATTTGGACAAAATAAAAAGGCTTCCCTGTCCTCATTTTTAC
>NZ_JAOTGF010000027.1:0-27790 GCF_044427305.1 Streptococcus sp. 2021WUSS109 | reverse complement strand
GAAACCAAATTGACCGCGATTGTAGTCTGGATTTTCTTTGTGTAACATAGCGATTCTCCCTCTGCTTATTAGCTAGTATTCCTATCTCTATTATACTACTTTACATATGAAAAAGCCGTTAGAAATATAATTCTAACGACTTTGTCTTCATTCTGATAGTATTATTTTACTATTTTTTTGATAATTTGAATTATTTTATGCTTTATCGGATGAGGATAGTAACGAAAAGTACCAGCTTTTCTCAAAATATAACCATTAAAGTTCTGTTTAAACCGAAGAACACCATCTGAGCTGTCGAATATCCCTTGAATACCAAGGAAATTATAACGCTTAAGATTTCGTTTTATTGCACGTTGCATCGCCTCATATTGAAGTAAGAAAGGTGCAGATAGGCTTTGAAACTCTGAATATGAGCCACCAAAAAGATACGTTGCCTCATTCACATCATAAATTATCAGTGCACATGCCAAAAAAATAGGAGCTGTCTGAGTTTGATTTAAAATATTTTGAACCACCTCCTGTTTTTTCAACAATTTCTGTACCTGCTGTGCATACTGTTTTGAATTTCTAACACTTGTTTCTATTTCCTTTTCAATTTGCTTTAGACTGGCTTTCGGGTCAAGTTCTGCAACTAAAAAATCTGCCTGTGTACCAAAGCTTTCAAAAAGACTGTTATAGTAACCACTATCTCTATCTTCAAAGCCTTGTCTAGCTCCAGTTTCCTCAATTATTTTTTTGAAAGCTGAAAGCTCCTTATAATTGATACTACGAATCCTGATACCGTAACTTTCTGAATTTTTTATGTTTCGTTTACTATTTTTATTGTAGGATTGCAATAACGACGTTGTTGAATACCCTTGCAAATCCTTCACATAATGCCAAACAGGCTCTCCATTTGGATAACCTGTTTGTAAGCCATCATGTTTAAATCCAACTTGCACCAGCTTCTCAATTAGTTGAGTATCTTCTTCACTCATTGGATTCCCTACACTATCAAAGATTTGATAGGTTTGGGAAGGCTTGACCACCAATTCAAGTACGCCTTCATGCTTCGCATAGTTTTTTAAAGATTGATAAAATTCCTCTAAATAAGCATGATCGGTAACCAGCGGTCCAGAATTCAATTCCATATACAAACCACCAGCCATCTTCTTACAGAAAAGCAAAGTAGAAATAACGATTTCTGATTGTGAATTTTTAAAACCAGCATAGCGAACATCATATCCTCTCTTGGATAGTAATCCAGCCATCTCAATAGATTGAAAAAATGATTTTTCATTTACTTGTTCACAATGCTTTAAAAATTCTTCTTTAGTTATTTGACAAAAAGCCATTATTTTTTCTTCCTTAATTTTTTTCTAATTTCCAGTAAAACTTGAAAAATCTTATGTAATATTGGCGAAACAATCAAATCGAATTCCCCAATATACTCTTCTACTACTGGATTCAAATGTGATTTAAAGTGATAAAGGCCTCCGTCTAAAGTTGGCTCTATTCCTCCTAAATTTTGCCATTTCACACCTCGTTCGAAAGCATACTTTGCGGTCTCCACCCATGTTAGTAAAGCAGGTTGATAATGTTTAAACTTTTCATCCATACCAGCATAGATATTTTCAGATGTTCCTCCAAAATCAATTGTCAAAGTACCAGCCAATGGAACTAACTTACTCCCGTTACGAATCAGAGAATTTATCATTTCTAATTCTGTATTTATTCTTCGGGTTTCTTTTTTATAATTTTCAATCTTCGATTGTCTTGTAGTGGAGGTGAAAGTCATGGCTTCTTTTACTAATTTTTCTTCAAGATAAGATAACTGTTCATATCTCTCTGCTAAATCCAAATAGGCAACTACAATATAAGAATTTTCTGGATAGGCATTCAATATTTTTTGATAATACTCTCTCCCCCGCAAGCGAATAGATTTGCGCTCCTCAGTCTTTTTTAATAGCTCTGAAAAATCTCTTAACAATTCCTCACGACCAATTCGAATCTCAATTCCTTTATTACGCGCCGACCGAATATTTTGTCGAACTCGTTTATTTAGTGATTCCTCTGAGAAGGATTCGCTATATAATACTGCATGACAAGTAGGTTGGATTGTAGCCGACATGGTCTGCACTCGACCAGACCAAATACCTCCCAAATCAACAATCCTATCTTTGACGGCAAGTACATTTAATTCTTCTTCCCTATCTCCTGTTATAGTTTTACTAGATAGTCGAATAAATGGATCGAATTTTATAACAACACTGCGTTCTCGGAGGGCAAATTCTTCTATGGACTTAAATACAAATGACACTAATTCAGCATCTTCATAATCCATTACAGGACCTCTTGGTATATAAATCATCGTAAAACCAAATGGTACTACCAATCTTCTGATAAGAAGAGAAGCAACTGCCACTAATTTCCCATCTTTAAAAAAGCCTAGTCTCTCATTTCGCCACTCACTTTTTACGGTTGCCCACTGACTACTCTGCAAAAGATTGGCCTGTGGTGATTGCTTTACAAATGAATCATGTTCCTCAGCAGAAATACCTATTTTATAAGTGTAAAACATTGATTATTCCCCTTGTTCATAATTACTTTTAACGCTAATTAGGAAGGGCTTGCCCGTAGTGTCAAGCCCTGCTATACTAGTATAGCAGGCGATTTTGTCAAGTATTTTTACTCAATCATAAAAAATAATAATGTTTTACCATATATGCCACGAAATCACTTGTGCATGTATATAATAGTTTCTTTTGCTTCTAATATTTTAAAATTTAGCAATGTACCTCCAAGTCATAATTAAATTGATATATACATAGCCAAGATGAACATAAAAAGCCTAGTTCTCACTAGACTTTCCTTATTTATTCTTGGCAATAAATCGCAATGGCTTGACTGACAAAACTGGCTGTTCCTGGTCCACCTGCTCGGTCGATATTGGCTGTAAATCGCTCGTTTTCAACATACATAAGACCGAGATTTTGTAAGATTTCCTTGGTGCAGGTGTAGAAATTTTCCGTGATATAGGCCTGCAAGTTGGCTACCTGAGCCTGCACATCCGGATGACTGACTTCTAAGCTCTGCATTTTTCCAAAAACCTCAAAAATAGCCTGCATCTCTTGGGCAAATACCCGGTCCTTGCTGGCATCGTAGCGCTCTTCAAACTCGGCATAGGCCGAGGTCTGTCCCCAACATTTCTTTGCCTCCGCCTTGTAGGCTTCTAGTTGACTGCTGTCAAATGCGTGAAAATCCATGACTTCTCCTCCTTTTTCTGTGAGCAATCTGGCGTGATTGATGATGCGATCTAGCCGTTCCCTTTTGAGCTCTAAAAGGGTGATATGGTCTCGCAAGACCTGCTGACGATTGACTTCCGTCACGTCCAGAAGCTGCTGAATGTCTTTGAGAGGAAAATCCAACTCACGAAATAAGAGAATTTCTTGCAGACGAGCCAAATTCTCCTGATTATAGTAGCGATAGCCATTGTCTGCCACAAAGGCTGGTTTGAACAAACCAATCTGATCATAGTGGTGCAAGGTCCGCACCGTCAATCCTGTCAACCGACTGACCTGCTTAACTGTCCAATTTTCGTTCATAGAAATCTCCTCTCTATGCCCAGTATAAGGGATAACGTAAGGTGAGAGTCAAGGATTTTGTAAACTTTACTTATTTTTTGTAATCTCATTCATATAACCAGCTGTAATAATACCCGCAGGTAGAGCAACAATCGCAATTCCAATTATTGAAGAAAACATTGTAATGATTTTCCCTAGCATTGTTGTTGCAAATATGTCACCATAACCAACAGTAGTTAATGAAATTGTCGCCCAATAAATTGCATCAAAAAATGTTTCAAAAGTATCAGGCTCAACCGAAAAAATCAATAAAGCAGTAAAGAAAATATAACCAACAGCCAGGCTTGCTACTAGCAATAATGACTCTTTTTGATTTTGCAAAACGTTCATCAAAATCTGAATGTTTTTTGAATAGCGGATAACTTTGAAAACTCGAAGTACTCGCCCCATCCGTACAATTTTCAATAATCGAAGACTGTTATTAAAGTATAAAAAAGTCGGTAAAATGGACAATAAGTCCACTATGGCTAATAGGCTAAATGGGTAGAACAGAAATGATAGTTTTCCTCTTTGCAATTTGAAATCAGCTGTTAGTATTCTAAAAAGATAATCCAAGCAAAAAATAGCCGTCGAAATATAATCCATTAACAAATGAAAAGAATTCGTATGCTTAGACATCAAAGGAATCAAACTAACCACTATTGCAAATAACATTATTAAGTTATAGCAACGTGACAATAAACTATCGTTATCATTTTCTAGAATACAAAATAATTTTTCCCTCATCTCACTCCACCCTCACCGGCACGCGCCCATAGGTCTGCTCTGCCATTGCGTCAGCTCCCAGTTGATAGACCGCATCCGCCTGCTGGGTCATGCTGTCCCAGGGCTCTTTGCCGATCCGCGTCACCAGGTCCACCCACTCCTTGACCTGCTTGAGATAGGCCTGGCCTCGAGCTGAAAAGCCCAATACATGGACTGCTTCTGGTAAGGGAGTTTCCACCGCATTGACCAGGATGTAGGTCAGCACCCGCCGCACCCGCGCCTTGGTGTAGCGCTTGGTCGCAACGGCATCCACTAACTCCTCCACGGTCGCTACGCTCCCAATAGCAGAGCGGATACGACTGGCTAGTTCTTCGTTGACCTGAAAGACCTGACTGAGATCTGGGTGGGTCGCAATCTGGTAACGGAGCAGAGGAAAATAGTTACTCCAGCTTACCTTGGTCGCCTCTTCAAAGAGACTAGCAGACGGTAAAAAGTCACGCACCAAGTCCAGTTGGTCAGCACCCTTGCGGATAGCTGTCGCCGAGGCGTAGGACGTTTCCACCTCTTCCGAGTGAAACCCAGCCCCCTGCCGCTGAACTGGAGCAGGCTGAATGCCTGTCCCTGCCACCGCCTTGGCGTAAGCCAGAGCCAGAATATGGTTGGGCGTATCACCTGTGAAGGTTAGACCCGCAAATTCCTGCCACATAGCCTGGGTCTTCTGTGGATAAGAGAGATTGTCTGGCAAGTTTTTCACAAAATTTTCCATCTCTTCCGACTTATCTACATAGATATCCGCAATTTTCTGGTAATCCAGCATTTCTTCCGTACCGAAAACCAGTTTTTCCACACCTAGCCTGTGTAAAATGCTGATTGCTCCCTTGGCAAAATGGTCAGCCGACTGGACCGACACCAAAAAGGGCATCTCAACAACAAGATCTGCCCCATGTTCCAAAGCCATCTGAGCCCGTGTCCACTTATCCACAATGGCTGGCTCACCCCGTTGCATAAAATTGCCAGACATAACCACGATTTTCAAGCCTTCCGCCTGTTCCAGCAGGTATTTATGTCCCGTGTGAAAGGGATTGTATTCTGCAATAATCCCTGAAATCATGCCTTAACCGCCTTGAAAAACCACCGCTGGCTGGTTTCTGTCGGTGCTTGATTTTCAAAGTCCGCAAAGACTTCCACAGAGGCAAAACCAGCTTGCTTCAAACATTCCACATAGGTTTCAATCGGATAGGTCCGCTCTTCATGAACTTCATCCCGACGGATAAACCGCTCCTCTTGACTGTCCTCATCTTTGACAAAGAAGGTCAATTCATGAACAATGGAATGCTCATACTCACCTTCATAGGTATCCCAGACAAAGGCAAAATCCTCGTAGTTTTCATGATAGCTATAGCCTGCAAACACTTCCTCCATTTGATAAATGGAGTGAACGTCAAAAAGGAAAGTACCTCCTTGATTGAGAACAGAGTGAACTCCTTCAAAGACCCGCAAAACAGCTTCTCGGTCCGACATATAGCACAGACTATCCGAGTAACAGGTCACCGCATCGAAATCTCCAACACCTTCCAGAGCCATCATATCTGCTTGGGCCAGTTCCATCATGACACCAGCAGCTTCTGCTTTTTTCTGAGCCAATTCCAACATTTCATAGGACAGGTCAAGCCCTGTCACCTCATAACCCTTTTGAGCAAAGCGAACAGCCTGAATGCCCGTTCCACAGGCCAATTCTAAAATTGTCTTGGTGTCTTGCGGCAAGTTCCGCAAGCTAAAATCTGTCCATTTATCATACAAGCTATCATCCATGATCTCATCATAGACCGCCGCAAAGGTTTCATAAGTTGCCATATTTTCCTTTCATAAAAAGCAGCCAATCGACTGCTTCATTAACTCACACTGTGTTCAAGAAGTCTATCACTTCTAATCACATAATAGTGAACTCTCTATGGTCACTTTCGAGTGTTAAGGTGACCAGCTGAAACAGTTCCCCGAACTGTTTCACTATTCCTCTTCTAAAAAGTCTGCTACTTCCAGGAAGCTGCCTTCGTGCCATAATTTTTCAAGGTTGTAGAGGTCACGCATTTCTTCTGAGAAGATATGAACGACTACGCCTCCAAGGTCCAATAGGACCCAGCCACCGTTACTATCGCCTTCTACACGGCTACCCTTGATCCCAACTTCCGCTACCTTTTCACGGATGTTTTCCGCAATAGCCTCCAACTGACGACTGTTCATGGAACTGGCAATCACAAAGTAGTCTGTCAGGCTAGTCACGCCTTGAACATCAATTACAACAAGGTCCTCAGCTCGCTTGTCATCAGCAGCCTGGACCACAACTTTTACTAAATCTAGTTCTTTCATCTTATCCTCTAATTATATTTTCTAATGTATCCACCTGGGCAAAACTCCAGGACCAGATAGTTTCATACTGACCAATCAAGTCGTTTGCTGGAAGATCTGCTGTATAGGGAGTGGTGGTTCCATCTTTGATGACCGCTACGGTGTAGCCCAATTCAAAGGCCACCTTGATAGTTGTATCAATACAGAAATTGGTCGACATGCCCATGACAATCAATCGCTCAATCCCCTTTTCCTGCAAATAAGCATGAAGCCCTGTTTCCTTGAAGGCGCTATTGAAGGTCTTATCGAAAATCTTCTCACTAGCTAAGGGTGCAACAGTTGAGTGAATCTCCCAGTCAGCAGTCCCCTTGACAAATTCCTGGTCATGATGGCGGACATGGATGACCTCTAGCCCCGCTTGACGGGCTTGAGCAAGGCTATCTTGCCAGAGCCGAAGCCGATTTTCAATTCCATAGGGCTTGCCTTCCACAGGCAAATGCTGAATGTCAATGACTAATAGTGCTGACTTCATCTTACCTTCCTAACTCTCCGACATAAGCATTATAGGTTTCCAAGGTTTGTGGATAAATGGGAATCCCCTTCTTGGCTAAGTAGGAAATGGTTTGGGCAGTTTCATAGGCTACTGCCTTGTCCAAGGACTCTTTTGCGATACGACGCGCCTCGTCCACCCCAGGAAAATCCCGATTGGGTTCGATGTAGTCCGCCACATAGAGAACCTTGTCCAGCAAGGTCATCTGCCCAGCACCAATGGTGTGTCGTTGAATGGCTTGGAAGATTTCTTGGTCTTCCAAACCAAAATCTTCTGCGATTTTATAGGCCCCAACCACACCGTGCCAGATGTTATTATCCCAGTTGAGCAGGTCCCTATCCAAATCATACTTGGCAATCAAGTCCAAAAAAACTTGGTCTTCCACTTCCTTAGCATAGTCATGCAAAAGTGCTGCCAGACTGGCTTTTTTCGGATCACAGCCATATTGGTCTGCCAAGGCAAGCGCCGCCTCTTCCACACCCAAGACATGTTGGAAGCGCGCTGGCTTCATGGCTACACGGATTTTTTCCAAAAGAGCCTGACGGTCAAATGTCAAATCTGCTGCAATCATTGGTAAAGTCCTTTTTCTTCGATATAGTCCAGAACTTCATGAGGCACCATAAAATTCGGCACCCGTCCTTGCTTGATAAAACTACGCACCATGCTGGAGGAAATGTCCATCAAGGGTACATCTACCCAGATAACAGGATAGGACGTCCCTGCCTTGTAACGAGGGCGCTGGACACCAACAAACTGCACTAACTGGACCAATTCATCAATCCTATGCCATTTTGGTAGGTAGTCTACCATATCTGCACCAATGATAAAATAATAATCCGTATCAGGATTTTTTTCCTTCAGCAATTTCATGGTGTCGTAGGTATAGCTGACACCACGGCGTTCCAGTTCAATGGTTTCAATCCCCAAGCCCTCAATACCTGCAATAGCCATCTTGAGCATGGAATAGCGATGGTATTCGTCAATGGTTTCTTTTTTATCCACATGAGGCGGAATGAATTCTGGCATGAGCAAGACTTCATCCAATTTCAACTGTTGACGGACCTGGTCTGCCACAATCAAATGAGCATTGTGGACAGGATTGAAATTCCCTCCCAAAATCCCCACTTGTTTGCGATTGGTTTCTTTCTTTTCAACCTCTAATTCAACCTTGGTAAAGGGTGTTAAGAGTTCAATAGCCATAGGCTCTCCTTCTTAGATTTCTTTGACCTGTTTGGAAATTTTACGGTTCTCTTTCTTGCTAGATTGTTTGAATAAAATCAAGATGCGACCAATTTTTTGGACTGTATCCACACCGATTTCTTCTTCCAAGATTTCAGCTACTTCGTGAATGTTTTCATCCGTATTTTGTAGCAAGGTCACCTTGATCAATTCACGCGCATCCAGCGCCTGACGAACACTGGTTTTAATCTGGTCATTGAGACCATTTTTCCCAATCTGAATAATGGGTTTTAGACTATGTGCCTGACTGTTCAAAAAGGCACGTTGTTTTGAAGTTAGCATAATTTATTATACAAAGGGCGTTGTAACAGACTGGGAGACTGTTACAATCGGGAAATAAAGAAAACAAAGTTTTTCCCTATTGCGCCGATATACTTAGCCCGTGTTCAAATCAGAAGACTTGAACTTCCTTTCTCTTTAATTGTAAAAACTGAAATCAAATACCTCTTATACTCAATGAAAATTAAAATCAGACTAGGCGACGCAGATGCAGATAGAACTGGAGTTCATCAAATCAAGTCAACAACGTCTGCTTTTAATTTTCGAAGAGTATTAGATAATCGCCTTGCGGATTACCACATCCACACCCTTAGGCGCCCAGGCAGCAATCTTAGCCTTTTCATTGACACTAATCCAACCAAGACCTGAGAAGACCACATCCGTCTTTTCGTTGATGGTAAATTCATGACGAACCAATTCAGGAAATTCTTTCAATTCCTTGCTAGTTGGTGGCACTAAAAGTGAGCCCGCATGTTTCTGGTAAAATTCACTAGCTCCTTGCAACTTGGTGCGGTGGAGTTGGAGCTCATTGTCAAAGAAGGCTGTAAAACCTTGGCGTTCACCAGCCACAAAGTCAAATCGTCCCAGACCAGCCAAGAACAAGGTTTGTTCTGGATTGAGCTGGTAGGTCTTTGGCTTGATTTCTTTCCGGGGGCTGATGTACTTAAGGTTTTTAGCCGTCAAATAATGGGCCATCTGGTGACGATGGATAATTCCTGGCGTGTCATAGATGTATGAACCATCATCCAAAGGAATTTCAATCTTATCCAGCGTCGTTCCAGGGAAACGTGAAGTCGTAATGACATCCTTGTCCCCTGTGATTTCTTGGATAATAGCATTGATCAAGGTTGATTTGCCAACGTTGGTCACGCCGACCACATAGACATCCCGTCCCTTGCGGTGTTGTTCAATCTTTTCAATCAAATCCTTGATAGCCTGCTTGTTTTGAGCAGAAGTCAAGACCACATCAACTGGTCGCATGCCGATTTCATGCGCCCGCTCGGTCAACCACTGAGTGACCTTGCCTGTCTTGACAGACTTGGGTAAAATGTCCTGCTTGTTGCCGACCAAAAGTACATCATTGCCTGAAATAAAGCGAGGCAAACCTGGAATGACCGAACCATTGAAATCAAAAATATCAATGACATTGACCACCAAGGCATCACTTTCTCCTACGCTATGGAGGAGTTTCAAGAAATCGTCATCCGAGATATTGACATCTGAAATCTCATTGTAATGGCGCAAACGGAAACAACGTTGGCAGTAAAGTTGCCCTATTTCCAGGCCTTTTTCTAGGGCTGATTGAGGTGTAAAACCAGCGACAGCCTTGTCTAGTGTCTGAATCTGGGCACCACAGCCGATACAAAATAATTCTTCCACTTACATCTCCCTCTTGTAGTCTATCGCTCCATATTTAGCGATGATTTTTTTCATGGTCCGTCGCTCACGCCAACGGTTAATCTGCGTATTGATAGAGTCCGTCTTTAGCAAAGGTTTGACCAAGACAGACTTGAGACCAGCTCGCTTAGCAGCCCGAATATCCGTCATCAGCTGATCGCCAATCATAATTACCTCATACGGCTGGACATCAAAGCGTTTCAAAGCACGGTTAATCCCAAAGGTGAAAGGCTTGAGAGCGAAGGCTTCAAATTCAATCCCCAATTTTTCAACCGCCCGTTTGACACGTTCGTATTTATTGTTAGACACCACCACAACAGGAATGCCTGCGTCCTGCAAATCATGTAACCACTGGCGCATCTCTGGCGTACCATCGGGATTATTCCAAGCAATCAAGGTATTATCCAAGTCAACAAACACTACTTTTATGCCATGTTTTTTCAAGCTTTCGACGGTCACGTCATAAGCCTTTTCCAAGGCAAAATCCGGCATGTAATTTTCTAAACTCACTGTCGTCTCCAAAGTTTTTTATCAGATAATTATACCATTTTTCTAAGAAAAATGCGAATCGATAGCAGAAAACACTCGGATCAACCGAGTGTTTTCTAGAGGTAATGTAATGGTAGTTGTGAATTAAATCTGACCTTCTTCCAAAATCCAATCTTTCGGAATGAAAATCATATGGGTTAGCAACCAATCAATATCAAGAGTAAATTTTGAAAAAGCAAAACCGATTTGCTCTACTCCTGACTCATCCTCATCCAACCCCAAAATGGTAAGAGCATGTCCATAATCTGCATGACTATCATCGAATAGACGCCACGCGAGAGCGCGATAAATTAACTTCTTAGCATCATAGAGACTGTAACGCTGTCTGTACTCTGAAAATGATTGACAATCCTTACCTTTTGGTTCAACTCCTTTGGTTTTAGCAATGGCAATCAAGCTATCATAATTATGATGACGCAAAGTACTATTCAAGGATTGGGCTAAACGAACAGCATAGTCCAAAGCAAAATCACTCATCTCCACTGCTACAGTTCTCAATTCTTTACGTAGGGGATTCAATAGAGACGCAGCAGTTTCTAGTCTGTATACCGGACTTTAACAAACAAAAATGAAAACAGCCGAACATGTCGACTGCTTCCATGGAGATTATATGAAAAAGAATAAATATATTGTATCTTCCAATGCTTAAACGAACCTTAACTTCTAAACATTTCTGAATAAACTTCGATTATTACTCTGTAATTTATTTCACTTTCAAAGCTACCTTACCAAAATAATCTCGTTCCATGTACTTGATTGATTGGTAATGCTTCTAATAACGTTGGCACATTGTCCACAGTCAATCCTCCACCAATCAAGATTTCAATTTTACCTTGTGCATAGGTGACAATTTCCTGTAACCATTCCACATTGTTCAAGGCAGACCCTGTCAGACTTCCACGCGTCAAAATCCGTGCTACTCCATGTTCTGCCAGCCAATCAAGAGCCTCAAATTGGCGTTCGCGAGGAATTTGGTCAAAAGCCATGTGAAAGACAATCTGACAGTCCTGCGAAACAGCAAACAGTCTTTTCAAGGCTGGTTCGTCCAACCAATTTTCCTCGGTTAACAAACCATAAACCAGACCATCTGACCCCAGTTCAATCGCTGCTTTACAATCTTCAACCATCATTTCAACCTCTGCTTCATCGTAGCAAAAATCTCCACCGCGAGGGCGAATCATGGTCATGACTGTGGCTTCATTCTCATGGGCCAGTTGACAAACATGTTTGACCACTCCATAACTCGGCGTCGTCCCTCCGACTGCCAAATTATCACAGAGTTCAATCCGTTTAGCTCCTAGGGATAGGGCCTTCATCACACCTACATGATTTTCGGAACAAAATTCTTTAATCATCTTTATTCCTTTCAAGTTTTTTCTTTAGTATAACAAAAAAAGAGTATATTAACCAATACTCTTTTGGGCAACCAATATATCTTTTAAAGAAATAAGTAAAACAGCAAGTAAAATCAACAACATTCCAACAAAATCAATTGCATAAAATTGCTCATTGACTAACCATACTGCAAAAAAGACAGATGCAATCGGCTCAATCGAGGCCAAAAGACTACCATTGACAGGACCAACCATACTGACGCCTTTAAGAAAGGCAGTATAGGCAAAAATCGTCCCGACTCCGACAATACCTAGCAGACCCAGGAAACTTCCACCATCAATAGGAAGACGATGCTGCCAAGTTTGCAAACCAAGCGTGACTACAAAACCACCCATTAACATCCCTAAACCAATCACCGTTATACTGCCGTATTGACGGATCAATTTACCTGGCAAAATAATATATAGCGCATAAGTAAAGGCTGAGAAGATTCCCCAGAACAAACCGATTGGAGTCACTGCCAATTCATCTAATTTGCCATGAGTCGCAATCAAAAAAGTTCCTGCTACGGCTAAGAGAATTGAAATCAACTCAATCCCTGATGGTTTTTCCCTATTTTTCAAACAGGTATAAGCCAAGACTAAGATAGGGCAAAGGTATTGTAAAACCGTAGCCGTTCCCGCATTGGTATGATAGATAGCTTGTAAATAAGCCGTCTGGTTAAGAACCAGACCCAACATCGCAAAAACAAAAATTCCCAACAAGGCTTTTCTATTTTTCAACACTATCAACAGCTGTTCTTTCGCTGTAGCATAAGCCAGGCCAACGAGAAAGAATCCCGATACCATCAAGCGCAGGGAGGTAATCATATCTACTGAAACACCACGTGACATCAAGTACTGCCCACTCACTCCAGACAAGCCCCAGGCTATACCTGCTATTAATGTAATCAGTGTCCCCAATCTCTTTTCCGCCATCATATCTCCTTCTCACACTGTGAATACTTCCATTATACCAAAAGAGCAGGATAGCGTCCCACTCTTTCTTACATTTATGCTACTAAACCTACAAATTCTACGAATCGTAGAAAGGCTGCCTGACCTTCCGGTGTTCGTTTGTAGACCCCTGCATCTTCCAATACACGCGCGAAAATTTGTCCCACTGACTCACGAACAACTTGTTCGACGGTTTCTTCCGTCACATCTGGGTGAGCTGTTTTCAGGCTTTCCGCCCAAGGCTGATGATAGTCAGCTACTTGACTATCTTGACCCAGTAAGAATTTTTCTACTTCAGCCAATTCTGCCTTTAAGCGTGGGGGTAAAATCGCCAAGCCCATTACCTCAATCAAGCCGATATTTTCTTTCTTGATATGTTGCACATCTGGATGTGGATGGTAGATGCCATCTGGAAACTCTTCTGAGGTCTGATTGTCGCGGAGAACCAAATCCAGCTCGTACAAATCTCCTCGTTTCCGAGCAATAGGGGTGATGGTATGATGGGGAGTTCCATCCGTCTCAGCCTTAATCTGAACGCTATCATCTGAGTAGCTCCGCCATTTTTCCAAAATCTTAGTCGCTAAACCAAGAAGCGATGGCTTGTCTGCAGAACTCAAGCGAATCACCGACATGGGCCATTTGACAATGCCTGCCGAAACGGACTCAAAGCCGTCAAAGACCAGCTGGCCTTCTATCGGAGCCTTTTCCATAGCAAAACTGTGCCGCCCACCCTGATAGTGATTGTGGGTCAAGATGGAGCCACCCGAGATTGGTAGGTCTGAGTTGGAGCCGACAAAATAATTTGGAAAGATGTCCAGCAAGTCCAAAAGCTGTTCAAAGGTTTGGGGACTAATGACCATCGGCACATGTTCCTGATTTAGGAAAATAGCATGTTCATTGTAGTAAGCATAGGGCGAATACTGGAAGCCCCACTTTTCCTGACCAAGATCCAAGCGAATAATACGGTGGTTGGCGCGTGCTGGATGGTTAATCCGTCCCTGATAGCCCTCATTTTCCATACAGAGTAGACATTTGGGATAATTGCTTGCTTCAGCTTTCGTAGCAGCTGCAATAGACTTGGGATCCTTCTCAGGTTTAGACAGATTGATTGTGATTTCCAAATCCCCATACTCTGTCGAAACTTGATAATAGATATTTTTCGCAATCGCAGCCATCTTGATATAGTCATTGCGCTTGCTCAATTCATAGAAGTCGCCAATCGCTTGCTCTGGACTGTCCTGATAGGTCTGCCAAAAATCACGATTGACCTGACTCGGACTCGGTGTCATCAAATCCATCAAACAAGCCCCAACCATGTCCTGCTCTTCCAGCAATTCACCCACAAAACCAGTTCGAACTCCATGAGCCAATAGTTCATCTTTTAATTCAATCAAGTCCTCTAAATCTGTTTGAACAGTCAGAACCTGGTCTCCCACCAAAGCCAAGACCCGATTGCGCAGGTAAAGAGCATCCATTTCTTCAAAACCACTGTTGGCAATGACCTGCTCAACAAAACGATCCACCAATCCTGTCATCATTTCTCCAATCTATTATTAAAAATAGTCTTTCAGTTTACTTTTAGTACAAGCTCCAACTGTCTGGGGATAGTTGGAGCTTGGAAATCACACTTACGATAGCAAGTTATAGTCATCAAGTACGGCAAAGCGAGTTCTCTGTTGATGACATTATTTGAAGCGGGAAATCCTGAAACGAAGTTTCCTCGTTAGCCGAAATAATATAAGACAAAATGAATGACTATAAGACGCGAGAGCCTCCAGCAATCTCTGCTACATAAAAGCTTGGTTCATAGCCAACAACCTCTGTATAGGTCTTACCAACATTCTCAGTAAAGGCATCAACCTTATCCTTATGGACAATGGCAATACCACAGCCACCGAAACCAGCTCCTGTCATCCGAGCACCAAGAACGCCTTCTTGCTCCCAAGCTGTATGGGCCAAGGTATCCAATTCCAAACCTGTCACTTCATAATCATGCTCCAAAGAAACATGAGAAGCATTGACCAAACGACCAAAGGTTGCCAAATCTCCTTCTTCCAAGGCCTTACGAGCCTGCAAGGTCCGTTGATTTTCTAAGACAGCATGGCGGGCACGCTTGATACGATTTTCATCCTTAATCAAATAGCTATATTGATCAAAGGTCCATTCATCCAATTCTCCCAGAGTTTGAATATTCAAGATTGCATTCAATTCTTCCACTGCTTTTTCACATTCCGCACGACGCTCATTGTACTTAGAATCTGCCAATTCACGGCGTTTGTTGGTGTTCATGATGACAATCACATGGTCACCCAAGTCAAGGGGCACCAATTCATACTCCAAGCTATTGGTATCAAGGTAAATCGCCCGATTATCCGCTCCCATACCGATAGCAAACTGGTCCATGATACCAGAATTGACACCGATAAAGTGATTTTCCGTTTGTTTCCCAATTTTCACCAAATCAAGACGAGTCAATTCTAGACCATACAATTCTTCTGCGATGATGCCAATCAAGAGTTCCAGAGAAGCTGATGAAGACAAGCCTGAACCATTTGGAATGTTACCGTAAACAAAGACTTCCATACCTGTGTCAATGGTGTGACCTGCTTCCTGCAAGAACTTGAGCACCCCTTTGGCATAGTTGGTCCAGTTGTCCGCCTTATCAAAGACCAGATTGTTCAAATCCACTTCGATAATTCCAAGTTCTTCAAAGTTTGCGGAATAAAAACGTAGAAGCTGATCATCACGTTTGCGAGCAGCTCCGTAGGTCCCCAAGGTAATAGCCGCAGGAAAAACATGTCCACCATTGTAGTCCGTGTGCTCACCAATCAAGTTAATCCGACCTGGTGAGAAGAAAGCCGCAGCTGCCTCTTGACCAAACACATCGAGAAAGGCTTGCTTGAGTTGTTCTTTATTCATAAGAACCTCCTAGATTTTGTAATCGTTTTCTTTTATTGTACAACTCAAGAATTTAAAAGTCAATATTTTTACTAAATTTTTACTAATTTTATTTTTTATGCTATACTAGAGACAAATAAACAGGAGAAAAACATGGTTACTATCAAAGAAATCGCCGAAAAAGCTCAACTATCCTCTGCCACCATTTCCAGAGTTCTCAAGGGAGACCTGACCCTATCCGTCAGCCCAGAAACCCGCGACCGCATTTTCAACTTGGCACAGGACCTGGGCTACACCAAACACCTCAAAAAACAAGCACCCCAACAAAAAGGCACCATCGGTATTGTCCAATGGTACACCGAAAGCGAAGAGCTGGCTGACCTCTACTACTATTCCATCCGTGCCAGCATCGAGCAGACCGCCAGCCTTCTCGGCTATCAAATCATCCGCTCCTTCAACGACTTGACCAATCCCCTCCTTCAAGGATTGGACGGCATCATCGCAGTTGGTAAATTTTCTTCTGGGCAAATAGCAGAGCTGACCAACTTGTCTTCCAAGCTAATCTTTGTAGATTCTGATACACTGACCGAGGGATTCTCCTGCGTCACAACTGACTTTGAACACTCTGTTCAGACAGTTATCGACCACTTCCGTTCACAAGGTCTGACTGATATTGGACTCCTAGTCGGACAGGAAGAAACCACAGACGGACACCAACTGCCAACAGATCCCCGCCTGACTGCCTTTCGGACCTATCTAGACTCCTTGGGCATGCTCCAAGAAGACTACATCTACCAAGGAAAGTTCTCCACCCAGTCGGGCTATGAGCTGATGAGCCAGGCCATTTCCGACCTGGGCGACCAACTGCCTCCAGCCTTCTTCATGGCAAACGACACTCTGGCTGTCGGTGCCCTTAGAGCCCTTCAAGAGCACCAAATCGCCGTGCCAGAACGGGTCCAGCTCATCACCTTCAACGACACAGCCATCACCCGCCAGGTCTATCCAGCCCTGTCTTCTATCAGTGTCTACACCGAAGAAATGGGACAGGAAGCCATGCAGCTTCTGGACCGTATCATTGCGAGTCCACACCCCCACCACCCCCGCAAAATCAAGCTGGGTACCCAGCTGATCATTCGGGAGAGTTCTTATTAAAAGTGCAAAAGAAAAACCGAGAGTTCTGACGAATTCTCGGTTTTCTTAAACATATTGCTATTTATGTAAGAAATTTTGTGCTAAACACTCTATTAGCTTTTTACCAGTTCCTTTCTTGAATATAGCTGCATCATATTTCTCTAAGAACGGATCTGTACCAAAATGTTTTATATACATCTCAATTGCGTAAGTGTCCATCATGCCAGAAATATAATCTAGTACTTTTCTTTTCTTGTCACTTTGGGTATCGTCTTTTTCAAATCGATATTCGATTGGCATCAAAAAACTCTTCCGATTATATTCTTCGTTCATGAATAAATCAAATAAACTAGTCAACACTTTCGTCCCAACATTTTCATATAAAATAATATCATCAGAATTTGTTACGCCTTCGAAAATTGTTTTCTTCAATGCACCAGCAAGTTTTTTATAATGACCGAGCCCTAGTTCTTGATCCTGATCAGTTCCTAATTTTTTCTTGTCTTTTTCATTAAGTTCTACAATATCTATATCCTCAATGAATTTATTCACAATAATGGAAAGCAATTCTCGTCTAAAATAAAAATCATAGTCATCATTGGATTTACTTCTATCGGCTTTATTTTTTGCCTCTTCAATCCATTTCTTAAAATCCTCTAATGTTTGCTCTTCTCCCAATTTCTGTTCCAACAAAAATACAAATTGATCAATGGTGAAGTAGTTACTCGCCAATGCATCTTCCAAGTCATGTGCACAATAAGCAATTTCATCTGCCAAATCAACAATTTGAACATCAATTGTTCTCACAAACACATCCATTTCTTTAAATCTCTTTTTAAATTCCTCATAATCTTCTTTGTATATGAACTTCTCAGTCTTTCGTGATTTTCTATATGGAACATAATATTTTAGAATTGAAGCTAGGGTTCTATATGTTAAGTTTAAGCCTTTATGATCTGGAGACTTTTTTTCAATATTTTTTAATACCCGTAACCCTTGTGCATTTCCTTCAAAACCAATATCCTTTGCCAAATCATTTAAAATTCTTTCTCCATGATGACCAAATGGGGGATTGCCAATGTCGTGTACAAGTGCACCAGTTTCAACAACGACAGACATCGAATTGAAATCTATATCAATATTATTAGACGTATTTTTTTTCAAATAATCAACAATTCCCCTTGCAATCTGTGCCACTTCAAAACTATGTGTCAGCCTATTCCTGTGAAAAGCTCTACCATTAACAGCAAACAGTTGCATTTTCCCTTGTTGCCGTCTAAAGGAGTTAGAATAGATTACCCTAGAATAATCTCTAGAAAATTCATCTCTTGATCTTTCCTTGTCTGACTCAGTTTCTTTATCACGTTTCTTTAATTTTTTGACATTCTCCTCGTGTCTTAGTAAAAAATTGTCGAATTGTTTTGACATATCTATTATTCTCCCTCATACCTTTATACCATGATGATAATAATAATTATTATTTTAGTCAACAAAAAACCACTCTTTTTGAGTGATTTTTGTATTCTATAGTTTTAAAACTAATCCAACAACTTAGCAAGTTCTTCTGCTAAGAGTTGTTGTGCAACTTGTGGGTTAGCTTGTCCCTTGGTTGCTTTCATCAAGAAGCCTGTAAAGGCCTTATCGGCATTGCGTTTGCCAGACTTGAAGTCAGCTACGGCTGCTTCATTATCCGCAAAGACTTGGTGGATAATCGGAATCAAGACCGCAGGGTCTGAAATCTGTACCAAGCCAGCTTTCTCAACGTAAGCTTTAGCAGAGCCACCTTCTTTGGCCAGATGAACAAAGACCTTCTTGGCAATCTTAGATGAAATAGTTCCATCCACAATCAAGGCAATCATCTCCACCAAGTTTTCCGGTGTCAAAGCAATTTGCTCAATAGTCTTACCTTCAGCATTGAGGAACTGAGCCACTTCACCCTGCAACCAGTTGGAAACTTGTTTGGCATCGCCACCTGCTACCACTGCTGCTTCAAAGAAGTCGGACAGAGCCTTGGTAGACGTCAACTGACCAGCATCATAGGCGGTCAAGCCCAAGTTTTCCACATAGTAAGAACGGCGAGCCTTTGGAAAGACTGGCAATTCTGCACGCACTTCCTCAATCCAACTATCATCAATCTCATAGAGCGGTAGGTCTGGCTCTGGGAAGTAACGGTAGTCAGCTGACCCTTCTTTGACACGCATGAGAATGGTTTCACCAGTAGATTCATCGTAACGGCGAGTTTCCTGCTGGATTTGACCACCTGAACGCAAGATTTTTGCCTGACGTTCTACTTCATGCTGCAAGCCCTTACGAACATAGTTGAAGGAGTTGAGGTTTTTCAACTCAGTCTTGGTACCAAATTTTTCTTGACCATAAGGACGAAGAGAGATGTTGGCATCCACGCGCATAGAACCCTCTTCCATCTTCACATCTGAAATACCAGTGTATTGGATGATTTCCTTGAGGGCTGTCAAATAAGCATAGGCCTCCTCAGGCGAACGCATATCTGCTTCTGATACAATCTCAATCAAGGGAACACCCTGACGGTTGAGGTCAACATAAGAATAGCCATCTGTTCCGTGGGTATTCTTACCTGCATCCTCTTCCAAATGCGCACGCTCGATACGGATTTTCTTGGTTGATCCGTCCTCTAGCTCAATCTCAATCCAACCATTGTAGCCGATCGGCTCATCAAACTGGGAAATCTGATAGGCTTTGGGGTTATCAGGATAGAAATAGTTCTTACGGTCAAAGTGCATTTCCTTGTGAATGTCCATGTTCAAGGCCAAGGCAGCCTTGATCCCCGCATCCACAACACCCTTGTTAAGAACAGGAAGAACACCTGGGAAGGACCAGTCAATCACGTTGGTATTGGCATTGGGATCCTCACCAAAATGAGCAGATGAAGGTGAGAAAATTTTCGAGTTGGTATTCAACTCCACATGGACTTCTAGACCAATAATCGTTTCAAAGTTCATTAGTTAGCACCTCCAAAAATCACTGGTTGTTGCTTGTGGTAGTCTGTCGTCGCTTCAAAGGCAGCAGCCACTTGGTAAATGGTTTCTTCTGAATACTTTGGACCAATCAACTGCAAGCCGACTGGCAAGCCTTCCACAAAGCCAGCAGGAATGGAAATACCAGGAAGACCTGCCAAGTTGACAGGAATGGTCAAGAGATCCGCCAAGTACATAGCTACAGGATCATGGTTGAGCGTATCCAAGCCAAAGGCAACGGTCGGAGCGGTTGGACCCAAAATCAAATCGTAGTCCGCAAAGACTTTTTCAAAATCCTGGATAATCAAGGTCCGCACCTGACCAGCCTTCTTGAAGTAGGCATCGTAGTAACCAGATGACAGGCTGAAAGTTCCCAGCATGATACGGCGTTTGACTTCCTCACCAAAACCTTGGCTACGGGTTTTCACGTAAATCTCATCCAAATTGGTCGCATCTTCTGCACGGAAACCATAACGGATTCCGTCAAAACGTTGCAAGTTAGAAGAAGCCTCTGATGAAGCAATGATGTAGTAAACGGCAACCCCATACTTAGAATGTGGCAGGCTGACTTCCTCGATAATCGCCCCCAGACTTTCCAAGTGCTTAGCCGCCTTGAGAATGGTTTCCTTGACCTGCGGATCAATCCCTTCGCCCATGTATTCTTTTGGCAGAGCAATTTTCATACCCTTGATGTCCTGACCAATCTTGCTAGTGAAGTCAGCAATTTCATTGATCGTTGATGTTGCATCCTTGACATCATGACCAGAGATGACATTGAGCAACTGGGCATTTTCCTTAACCGTCTGTGAAAACGGACCAATCTGGTCAAGAGATGAACCAAAGGCAATCAAACCAAAACGGGATACCGTTCCATAGGTCGGTTTCATACCAACGATACCATTAAAGGCCGCAGGCTGGCGGATGGAACCACCTGTGTCAGAACCGAGTGACAAACGGACCTGACCAGCAGCAACAGCCGAAGCCGAACCACCTGAAGAACCACCAGGAACTTTTGTCTGGTCCCAAGCATTTTTAGTCGGTTTGAAGGCAGAGTTCTCATTCGAACCACCCATTGCAAACTCATCCATGTTGGTCTTACCAACAACAATCATATCCTTTGCATAGGCCTGAGCAACCGATGTCGCATCGAAAATCGGCTCGTAGTTATAGAGCATTTTTGAAGCAGCAGTTGTCAAAATACCTTTGGTAGAGATATTGTCCTTGACTGCCAAAGGAATCCCTGCCATAACATTGTCCGCATCAATCCCTTTTTCATCAAGGGCAGCAGCCTGCGCCAAGGCCGCATCTTCTGTGATAGTCAAGAAAGCATCCACAGCTCCCTCACGGCTCTTAATGTCTTCCAAAGTTGCCTTGGTCAACTCAACCGCAGAAATCTCCTTTTTGACAAGGAGGTCATGCAATTCATCAATGGTTTTGTTATTAAAAGTCATTAGGCATCTCCTCCCCCGTCTAGAATAGCTGGTACCTTGATAAAGTTATCTTGTGATTCAGGCACATTTTTAAAGAGTTCCACACGGCTCTCACCTTTTTGGGCAACATCTGCTCGCAAGACATTCTTACGGTCAGCCATAGTGGTCGTTACCGCAACACCTGTCGTATCTACTTCATTGAGCAATTCAACCATATCGACAATCTTGCTCAAACTTGTCGCAAATTCCGCTGTTTCTTGATCCGAAAATTCCAGCTTAGACAGCTTGGCAACGTGACGGACTTCAGCTTCAGAAATCTTCATTCTTACTTTCCTCCTAATGGAAATCTATCTTCTCATTATACCATATTTCCAGCCCCAGACAAAGGTAGAAATGACCTAATATGTTACCTATTTCCTCCTAAAAATCCGTTCTTTAAATTCGAAGTATTCCTAATCTCACATCGTAAAACGATAAAAAACAGCAAGTTTCATCTAGCAATAAAACTTACTGTTTGCTTAGCCTATCTTTTTATGAACTAATCCTTTGCATGTTTGCGGTATTTTTCCATTTTCCCTTTAAAAAGCTCCCCATTACTTGGAGCTGTATAGGAGACAGCATTGGCTCCAGCTTCGATAACCCGACGAATAGAGTCCTCAGTCGGACCACCAGTCGCAATAATTGGAAAGTCAGGGAAAGCTTCTCGAATCTTCTTCACAACCCTTGGCGTTTCAATACCGCAAGAAACATTTAAAATATCTACTCCTGCTTTAATCCGTGAGGTTAAATCAGACTTTTCAGAAACAACTGTATAAATGATAGGAATATCCACTACTTTATTGATTGCCTCAATTGTTTTTACATCCGTTGGTCCATTTACCACAACAGCGTATGCTCCCTCCGACTCAGACAATAGACTCATATTAGCTGAACGCATACCTGTCGTCAAGCCTCCACCAACACCAGCCAAGACTGGAACTGACGCAACCAACATAATACTTTTGATAATAGCTGGACTGGGCGTAAATGGATAAACAGCCAAAATAGCATCTGCATTGTGATTGGCAATAATCGACACATCCGTTGTAAATAAGACTGAACGAATGCGACGACCATAAATACGAATTCCACTACATTCCTTGATAACTTCTGGCATCTGAACAATATCCTGCCGTAAATCTGATAAAACAGATGGAATAAACTGTTCGCTCATCCGCAACCTCCTCTATACTAGCTACAATAATATATAGTATAACATATTATTTCATGGAAGAGACACAAAAACAATCCATTTTGCCACTGCTTTCACAATAAAGTACTTTTCAACAGATTTTTTAAAAAAAGAGACAGCTTTCGCTGCCTCCCATTTCTCCGACCAAAATAGTCTGTAGGACTATCTTAACGACGGATTTCTTTGATACGTGCTGCTTTACCTTGCAATGCACGTAGGTAGTACAATTTAGCACGACGTACTTTACCGTAACGTACTACTTCAATCTTATCAACACGTGGAGTGTGGATTGGGAATGTACGTTCAACACCTACACCACCAGAGATTTTACGTACAGTGTACATTTCTGAGATGCCTTGACCTTTACGAGAGATAACAACACCCTCGAAAATCTGGATACGTTCGCGGTTACCTTCGACAACCTTAGCGTGAACACGCACAGTGTCACCAGGACGGAATGAAGGGATGTCAGTACGAAGTTGACCTTCTGTCAAACTTTGGATCAATGGATTCATTTTATTCTCCTATCTTTGTCAATCTTAGGTGCTTTTAAACCCAGCGGATAAACTGTATTTTTGTGCGTCCATTACACACAGACTATATTATACACCAAGTAATCACCTATGTAAAGCATTTTGATAAATTTATCATGGTCAATCACACCGCTTCTTTTATCAGAATCAGACTGACGACGCAGATGTAGATAGAACTGAAGTTCATCAAATAAAGTCAACAAGGTCTGAGTTTGATTTTCGAAGAGTGTTAATGATACAGATTCCTATTGGAGAAAAGTCATAACCACCCGTGAAAACGGGTGGCTTGTACACCGGCTATAAGCCGTTTCTCTCCAGCGACGTCTAAAGACGTTCGCTGAACTTCGTTCAGGTTAGTGCTATAATTACTTGACTAATGCCCGTAACAACGGGCTTTTATCTCGTTCTAAAACAGCCATCTGAAAATGGGTCTTCATACTCTTTGACACTCAATTTATCAAGTGCAATGTCATTGTTCTCCTGCTCGCGAATATATTTCGCAACTGTCTTTTCATTCAGTCCAACGGTACTAACATAGTAACCTCTAGCCCAAAACTTTCGATTTCCATACTTATATTTTAAATTGGCATGTTTATCAAATATCATTAGAGCACTTTTACTTTTCAAATATCCCATAAAATCGAAATCGAAAGTTTTGGGGGTATCAAGACAAGCATATGAACATGGTCTGGCATCATGTGTCCCTCAATGATTTCCACGCCTTTGTATCGACATAGATGACGGAAAATATCAATTAAGTCCTGCCTTATTTTGTAGTAAATGGATTTTCTACGGTACTTAGGTGTGAAAACTATGTGATAGAGCACATCCATTTGGTATGTGATAAACTGTAACTGGTTTTAGCCATGCTAAACTAGTCCACTGGACTAGTTTACTCCTCCTTGATCTAACCTGCACAATTAGATTATATCGGGAAAAAGAAATGGAAGCTCAAAGCCTTGTCAGCCACCAGCATAGCTGGTGGTTTTCTTGTTTTTCTCTACGAGAAAAACTGGCTCGAAGCCATAACGAAAGACCAGTCCACAGACTGGTCACTATACTATTAGTCAATGATTGTCGCACCAAGTACATGACGCAAATGGTTGAGAGCAAACTGATGATTCTCCTCCGTCAATGCAGCAATGGCTGATGAGACCACCTCAATACGATACCCCTTATTATAAGCATCAATAGCTGTATGAAGAACACAAATATCAGACAAAACACCCGTCAAGACAACCGTATCTACACCACGTTCTCTTAGTCGAACATCCAAATCCGTTCCAGAAAAAGTAGAATAATGACGTTTATCCATCCAACGAACACGCGCATGCCCTTTATGTTTTTGATAAAAATCTGCTAAAGAACCATACAAGTCACGCCCTTGCGTCCCAATGATATTATGACTTGGGAAAAGCTGAGCTTCAGGATGAAATTCATCCCCCTCCTCATGACCATCAATCACAAAGAAAATGTAGTCTCCATTTTCAAAAGCTTCTTGTGTAACCTGAGCAATTCGTTCAGAAATAGCCTGAGCTGATTTTCCAGCAGTCAACTTTCTTTCATCTGCTACAAAATCTATTATATATTCAATGCTTTTGTCATTTTAGTAGTCACGTTTCTTAATTTCATCAAAAATAGCTGGGATGAGAACCTTCAAATAGGTTCCTTTCATACCAAGCGAACGACTTTCAATAATCCCCGCACTCTCCAACTTACGCAAAGCATTGACAATGACCGAACGAGTAATACCGATACGGTCCGCAATCACAGACGCAGTCAGCTGCCCCTCATTGCCACTCAACTCACCCAGAATAGCCGCCACCGCCTTCATCTCAGAATAAGAAAGCGTATTTACCGCCATATTGACCGCAGCGCGACGACGAATATTCTTCTCATCTTCTTCCCGTTGGAAATTAAGCAACTGGATACCAACTACTGTTGCTGCAATCTCAACCAAAATCAAATCATCATCGTGAAACTGCTCATCATTCCGCCAAATAATAAGCGAACCAAAACGAATTCCCGTCACATGGATAGGGGCTATCGTTGTCAGACCATTTGGATAGGTCGATCGTGATTCAACAGGGATGGCAGTCAACTCGCTCTCGACAGGCAAGTTAACCTGCGTATCATAAACCTGCGCGACTGCTTTTACATATCCTTCTGGGAATTGTTTATTTTGGAAAAATTCTTCCACACGATCATTGTTTGTCTCGTAACTCATGTGGTATCCCAAAACTTCACCTTCGCTATTAATAATACAAGAATTACAATCAATAATAGCTGATAGATGTTCAGCAATAGCATTGTAAGGCAATTCTTCTGCCAATTGCTCTTCGGAACGCTTCAAAATAGAAGTAATATTCCGTGTCTTCTCTAATAATGTTGTCATATTTTCCTCTTTACTCTGTAATTGCTTTCAGTATAGCAAAAAATACATAAAATTTCAACAATTATCAGAATATTTACCGTTGTTAGAAAAACACAAACAATTTCATCCATGCAAAAAGAAAGAGGCTGAGTAACATTCAGCCCTAAATTCCATTATCTACGATATTGCCGCAAGAATCGTGACATTTTTTCTTGAATTTCTGCCAACTCATCCACACGTGGTAAATACACAATACGGAAATGATCTGGATCCTTCCAGTTAAAACCTCGACCATGGACCAAAAGTACTTTTTCTTGCTTGAGGAAATCCAATACAAATTGTTCATCATCATCAACTCTGTACATCTCACAATCAATTTTTGGGAAGACATACAGACCAGCCTTAGGTTTTACAGCAGAAAGCCCTGGAATATCATTAATCGCCTTGGTAATAAACTCCCTTTGTTCATATAAGCGTCCGCCAGGCATCAAGAGTTCATCAACCGATTGGTAACCTCCCAAAGAAGTTTGAACAACCTGTTGAGCCAAAACGTTTGAACACAAACGCATATTGGACAACATATTCAAGCCTTCAATGTAACCTTTTACATGTTTTTTCGGACCAGATAAGACCATCCAGCCTACTCGGAAACCACAAATACGATGCGATTTAGACAGTCCATTCATCGTCACAATAAATAAATCTGGAGCCAGTGTCGCAATAGGGATATGAACAGCTCCATCAAAAACCATGCGATCATAAATCTCATCAGAGAAAATGATCAATTCATGTCTACGAGCAATATCAATGATTCCTTCTAAAATTTCTTTCGGATAGAGAGCTCCAGTTGGATTATTTGGATTGATAAGGACAATTGCCTTGGTTCGAGAAGTCACCTTGGACTCCATGTCTGCCAAATCCGGATACCATTCAGCTACTTCATCACAAACATAGTGAACAGCTTTACCACCAGCCAAACTAACCGCAGCAGTCCAGAGAGGATAGTCTGGCATTGGTACCAACACCTCATCACCATTATCTAGCAAACCTTGCATAGACATAACAATCAGCTCACTCACGCCGTTTCCAAGATAAATATCTTCAATATCAACATTTGGAAATTTCTTTAGCTGACAATACTGCATGATAGCCTTACGTGCAGAAAAAATTCCCTTACTGTTCGAATATCCCTCTGATTTACGGGCGTTATGAATCAAGTCACGAATAACTTCATCTGGAGCAGTAAAACCAAATTCTGCAGGATTCCCCGTATTCAAACGTAAAATCTGCTCTCCATTGGCACGCATGCGCATGGCCTCTTCCAAAACAGGCCCACGAATATCATATGCTACATCATCCAATTTTGTTGACTTGTTAAATTGCTTCATGTCGTCACCTCGACTTTCTATCTTTTCTATTGTACTGTAAAAGCAAAAAAAGTACAAGAATCCTTTACATTTTCTCTTAAAAGGCTTATAATAAAAATGTAAGGAACTGCTCTACCTATTTCGGGACAAAGCTCTTCTGAAAGGAGTGATTATTATGACACAATCTTATAAAACAATACTCGTCGCTGTAGACGGCTCTAAAGGAGCAGAATTAGCTCTTCATAAAGCCATTCATGTTGCACTACGCAACCAAGCGCGTCTGATTATCGCCCATGTGATTGATACCCGTGCTCTCCACAATGTTGTTGCATTTGACGCCTCTGTCTATGAATCTTTAGAAAGAGAGGCGGAGCTCCTCCTCGAAGAATACAAACAAGAAGCCCTCAACGCTGGTCTGACCGATGTACAGATTCGCATTGAATTCGGTAACCCTAAAACCCTCCTGGCTATTGATATTCCAAAGGAAACTGGTGCAGATCTTATGCTACTTGGAGCAACTGGTCTAAATGCCTTTGAACGCCTCCTAATCGGATCCTCATCCGAATATATCATGCGCCACGCAACTATCGATTTACTCATTGTTCGCGATGGAGAAAAAAGTTTATAAACCAAAAGACTTGATTTACGAATCAAGTCTTCAGAATGAAGACAAAGTCGTTAGAATTATATTTCTAACGGCTTTTTCATATGTAAAGTAGTATAATAGAGATAGGAATACTAGCTAATAAGCAGAGGGAGAATCGCTATGTTACACAAAGAAAATCCAGACTACAATCGCGGTCAATTTGGTTTC
>NZ_JAOTGF010000026.1:0-28715 GCF_044427305.1 Streptococcus sp. 2021WUSS109 | reverse complement strand
TGGCTAAGAAATTAGTCCAAGATAGTAGAAGCAGAAAGAAAAACACAGACAGTTCGGCTGAATTTCATCAGAATCAGCTTGAATCTATCTGTGTTTTTTATTTACTGGCTAGTTTTTGCCCAGTCTCTTTCTGGGGACAAAAAAACTGACCGAAAATAATTTCAGTCAGTTTCTTATGTTTATTCAATCACCAACATGCCTTCTTTAACGGCAAATGGGTGTTCTGGGTCAATGCGGTCGTAGAACATGACACCGTTGAGGTGGTCGATTTCGTGTTGGACCACGATGGCATTAAATCCCTTGAGCTTAATGCGGTGCTTTTCTCCGTTTTTGTCCATGTAATCAACAGTCACGCGCGCATGGCGGACTACGTAGCCTTGGACTTCGCGGTCAACGGATAAGCAGCCCTCGCCCCCTTCCATAGCAGCTTCTTGGACAGAATGTGCCACGATTTTAGGGTTGTACATGACCTCTTGGAGGGAGTAGGCTTGGGCAGGTGGATTGCCTTCCTCATCTTCTGGATTTGGGACTAAGACAGCAATGATGCGTTTGGAAACGTCAATCTGAGGTGCAGCTAGACCAACTCCGCCACGGAGTTTCATTTTTTCAGCCATGACAGGATCCTGCGAATGTTTGAGGAACTGCATCATTTTTTCGCCTAAAATAATTTCCTGATCAGATAGAGGAAATGCAACTTCTTTAGCGACCTGGCGTAGGGTTGGATGCCCTTCACGGATGATGTCATCCATGTCAATCAAATGGGCAGCTTTTGTCAATCGTTCAATAACAGACATGATTCTCTCCTTTGAATATAGTTAAGATAAGTATAGCATGAAATGGGAGAGAATAAAAGTCGGACTTTTCTATCCATTCGCTTTCAAATCTGTTATACTAGTAAAAGACGAACGTTGAAAGGGAGAAAAATGAAAAGAATTTTAGAAAAAGCCAGTTTGCTGGCCCTATCCACCATGTTGGTTTCGACATTTGCTGTCTCACCAGCTATTCCACAGATGATTGAGCATTTTGCCCAGCAGGGAATTGCAGCGGCCCAGGTGGAAAACTTAATTACGGTGACCTCTTTTGCTATTATGGTTATTCTATTGGCAAACGGTCTAGTTGTCCGTTTTTTGTCTGAACGAAACATTATCATTGCAGGGCTTTTGCTTATGGGCATCGGCGGAGCTTTGCCCATGTTTCTAACTGCTTATCCTCTGATTTTATTGGCTCGCATCTTGCTTGGTTTGGGGATTGGCTTAATCAATGCGCGTGCTATTAATATCATCGGTAATTTTTTCACCGGTCAGGAACGGGTGCAGATGATGGGCTTGCGTGGTTCAGCAGAGGTTTTGGGAAGTGCAGGGCTTACCCTTCTTGTCGGTTGGTTGACCCAGTTTGGTTGGCAACCTGCCTTCATGGTCTATCTTTTTGCCTTGGTCATCTTGGCTCTCTTCCTTCTCTTTGTTCCCAAGGAGGAATTGCTGGCTCGCATGGAGGTAAGGGTTGAGGAGAACGCGCCCAAGGTCAAACTGGACAAGACCATGTGGATGATGGGAATTTATCTGGCATTCTTAGCCTTCTTTGTTATCAACGTCAATACCTTCCTGACCATTCGTATTCCTCAGATTGTTTTAGCCAAGGGCATCGGTACTGCTCAGCAAGCCAGTCTCATTCTCAGTCTTATGCAGGTCATGGGGATTGTGGCAGGGACGGTCTTTAGTAGCCTGGTTGGTCGTTTGAAGGGTTGGCTTTTAGCTGTTTCCTACGTGGTCTTTGGACTCGCGGTTGTCGGCATTGCCTTTGCGGATAATCTCTGGGTGCTGGGACTCGGTGGCATGGTGTCAGGATTTTTCTACAGTATCATTCTAACCATTGTCTTTAGTCAGGTAACAGACCGTGCACCCAAGGCCTTGCTCAATGCAGTCATGACAATCGTCCTTATGGGCTGCAATATCGGCGGTGCGACATCTGCTATCTTGCCGACTTATCTGGAAAAACTCAACCCAACCCCAACAGGTGCCTTTGGTATTTACGCCATCGGTTGTGCCTTGATAAGCGCAGGCTTGATTTATAAACAACTGAAGAAGTAGGAGCGGATTTCCGCTCCTTTTTGGTATAATATTCTTATGTTAGAAAATAACCGCTTAAATGAATTAATACTACGTTTTCCAGAGGATGTTCAGTTGATTTTTAAGGATATGATTCCCTCCTATCAGTTGGGCTATGCGGATTATGTTTATCAGACAGATAGTTACGCTACCCAAAACCGTCGGATTAAAAATTTAGCAAAAAATTTCCGAAGAATGGATTATTTTTACATCATGCCCCTGCCCCAGGATCTGGCATTGGAAATTGCTAACCAATGGCGCTATCAACCACCTTTGGATGCCTATACGATTAGTGCAAACCCCGAGACTTATGCTGAGATGATTTCACCAGAGGCGCGTGGAGACCGCTTTTTTGCAGTCATCCGCAATGCCGCCCTCATGGGCTATTTCTGTATTGACCAAGATGGCGAGACCGTTGACATTCGTTTGGGTATGAAACCTTCTTTGACAGGTCAGGGAAATGGCAGAGCTTTCTATCAGGCTATTGAAGACTATTTAGTAGAGCATGTTCAGCCAGCTAGTATCAAACTGACAGTTGCTAGCTCTCATCAAGTTGCCCAAAAACTCTTTCATGCTCTTGGTTTTACAGAAATAGAAAAGCAAGCAGAATATATCAAAATGGAAAAGAAAGTCGTATGCGATTAGATAAATTTTTAGTGGATTGCGGTGTTGGCAGTCGGACAGAAGTCAAGAAACTCCTGAAAAACAAGCAAGTCACAGTCAACGGCCAAGTAGAAACCTCCCCAAAACAGCAGATTGATGAAAAGTCAGACCAGATTGCAGTAGCAGGTCAGGTCTTGAGCCATGAAACCTTTGTTTACTATCTATTGAACAAGCCCAAGGGTGTGATTTCAGCCACGGAGGATGACCACCATCGGACTGTTTTGGATTTGCTAGATGATACAGCTCGCCAGAAGGAAGTTTTTCCAGTCGGACGCTTGGACATCGATACCCATGGCTTGCTCCTCTTGACCAACAACGGTCAGCTGGCTCATGCTATGCTTTCTCCGAAAAAACATGTTGATAAACTCTACCGTGCACAGGTTGACGGGAACATGACCCAAGAGGATGTCGAACGATTTGCGGCAGGAATTGAGCTGAAAGACTTTACCAGTCAGCCAGCCCAGTTGACCATCCTCTCTACAGATGAAGCTAAGCAGACTTCACTCGTTGACATCACCATCCGAGAAGGGAAATTTCACCAGGTCAAACGCATGGTGCAGGCCTGTGGAAAGATGGTGACAGACTTGCAACGATTGACCATGGGGCCTCTTCGCTTAGATCCAAAATTAGCGCTTGGGGAATACCGCAGGTTGACTGCTGCCGAATTAAAGCAATTAGAAGTCTTTGGTGTGGAATTATAGATATATAGAAGAGACTTGCTCCCGATTGGAGGTCTTCTTCTTTTTGGGGTAAGTAAAAAATGCTAAGGATGTACAGTTGTCGTATCTGAAATTCTAGCCCCTGCTTGACCGTATTTGGTATAACATATTACAATATATATAAGAACCTGTGTTCACAATTCATAGCTTCCATTGGAGTGTTTGAAGGTGGAGATAAGGAAAGGAAATTCCTGACCAATTAGGTGGTAGGCGAAAACAGCCACAGGAGCTTTTTACTCGTCGAAGTAATAAAGTGAAACTAAATGATGATAGAGTCAAGTATTCCTTCAAAAAATGCCTTGATGAGCAAAAACGATTTCTTGCATAAGAACACTTTGTTTATGAATATAGGTTCTAAGATTTGTCCAAGAGAGGTTATTATATGTTGAAATATATCCGTGCCCTTCCCCTTGTTATAGTAGCGGGAGCGGTTGTTTACTTTACTATTTTTATCTGTATTGATAATGGTGATTGGACCTATGTTGTGACTAGAGCGCTCGGGCTTAAGGAAGAACATGCCAATAATGTTTCTTTGATTGTAATTGGTGCCCAATCACTTTTTCTGACTTCGGATTGGTTTTACAAGCGGATTCGTGCCTTTCTCAATCGTCGTTTGGAAAAGGCCAAAGGACTTAATCGGCAGATTTATCTGGGCTATAAGGCAGGGATTGAGTTTTTGATGGCTCTGCCCAAACGAACTATTTTATTCACATTCTATCTACTTTTAGTAGTTGCTGAAAGTGTTGGTCTGATTGAAAAAGCCAAGGACTATGCTGCGGTAATCATCTTCATAATTGCTGTTGACCGCGTGACCAAAATCTGGCCGGAGGAAAAGCGGAGAATGATTGAGTTTAGCCAGAAGATTAAGAAACGGATTAAGAGTGTGGAATAAGCGGAGAGGTGCATAGATATTTTAAGGAGGCAGTTTTGCCTTCTTTTTTGTAAAAAAACAAACAAAATGTAAGATATATATTGCAAAATGAAAAATATAGTGTATAATAAGGTTATAAAAATGTACAGGAGGATGGCTATGGCATGAAAAATCTTCGGTTAAAGTTGGCGCGTGTGGAAAAAGATATGACCCAAGGGGATCTGGCAGAGGCTATTGGAGTGACCCGTCAGACCATCGGTCTGATTGAGGCAGGGAAATACAATCCTAGTCTAAGTCTTTGTCTATCGATTTGCCACTGTTTAGGGAAAAGTTTAGATCAATTATTTTGGGAGGAACCAACTGATGAAAAAAATTGTGACTGATGAACGTGTTCAACAAGAAGAAAACCAAGTCTTTGCCTGGGTGGGCAGGACAATGAATATTCTTTTGCCTCTCTCATTTCTCATCAAAAGTCTGGTATTAAAATGGCCGTTTGATACCTATGTTTTTGAACTGTTTGCCATGTTGGTAGTTTCGGTCTATCTCTTTTACGGTTATTGGAGGAAGGGGCTTGATATGGAGCAAGGGCCGGCTTGGAAAGGTTACCTTTATCTAGGAGGCGTGATTTTGGGAACCACCCTCTTGGTGGCTTGGACCAATTACCAGACCTACGGTCATCATTATACTGGTATTTGGGATGGACATTTTTGGGTAGTCGTTTTTATATTCTTTATTTCTATGACCTGTCTTGTTCTGCTATTGCTGAACATAGTATCTTGGGTAAATAGCTACCGTCAGAAGCAGGTGGAAAAAGAGTTGGAAGAAGAAATGGAGTAATAATGAGCAGTTCAGCTCCCTGCTCTGCCATTTTCCTAAAAAATAAAAATTTACAAAATTCCTTGCCAAAAGTAAGGGCTTATGTTACAATACCAAAAGCGTAGGTTTTTAAACTCATCCCGTGAGGTGAGAAAGACAACAGGAAAAATTATTAAGGGCCTATGACTATGTATATTTAGAAAGTCTGGGTCTTTTTGTGTACCCAGAATGGGAGATTTATGAGTACAAAAGCCAATCTTTTGTTTGATGTCCATGAGAAACCAGCACCGCTTCAAGGGATTTTGTTGAGTTTCCAGCACGTGTTCGCTATGTTCGGAGCGACAATCTTGGTGCCACTGATTCTCGGTATGCCAGTTTCCGTGGCTCTCTTTGCATCAGGTGTCGGAACCTTGATTTACCAAGTGGCAACCCAGTTTAAAGTTCCAGTTTACTTGGGTTCTTCCTTTGCCTATATCTCAGCTATGGCCCTTGCTATCAAGGAAATGGGTGGTGATGTGTCGGCAGCTCAGACTGGTATTCTCTTCGTCGGCTTGATTTACGTGTTGATCGCTGCACTTGTCAAAGTTATCGGTACTAAGTGGATTGATACCCTCTTGCCACCGATTGTCATCGGTCCGATGATTATTGTCATTGGTCTGGGTCTTGCCAACTCTGCGGTAACCTCGGCAGGCTTCGTTGCAGACGGTGACTGGAGAAATGTCGTTGCGGCTATTGCTACCTTCCTGATTGCGGCTTTTGTCAATACCAAAGGGAAAGGCTTCGCCAAGATTGTCCCTTTCTTGATTGCCATCATCGGTGGTTATGTGATTGCTATCTTCCTCGGACTAGTTGACTTCACACCTGTTCTGGAAGCAGCTTGGTTTGAATTACCAGGTTTCTACCTACCATTTGAAACAGGTGCCTTCAAGTCGTACAATTTTTACTTCGGTCCAGAAATGATTGCTATCTTACCAATTGCTGTTGTAACAGTAGCTGAGCATATCGGTGACCACACCGTTCTCAGCCAAATCTGCGGCCGCCAGTTCTTGAAAGATCCAGGCCTCAGCCGTACCTTGATTGGTGACGGTGTGGCGACTGCCGTATCTGCCTTTATCGGCGGACCTGCTAACACGACTTACGGTGAAAATACAGGGGTTATTGGTATGACCCGCATCGCATCAGTATCCGTTATCCGTAATGCAGCCTTGATTGCCATTGCCTTCTCATTCTTGGGTAAATTTACAGCCCTTATCTCTACCATTCCAAGTGCCGTACTTGGAGGCATGTCTATCTTGCTTTACGGTGTTATCGCCTCAAACGGTTTGAAAGTTTTGATTGAGAGCCGTGTTGATTTCGGTCAAGTCCGCAACCTGATTATCGCAAGTTCTATGTTGGTCTTGGGTCTCGGTGGTGCAGTGCTTAACATCGGTGCCATCACCCTCTCAGGAACAGCTCTCTCAGCCATTGTCGGTATCGTCCTCAACCTCATCTTGCCTAAGGCAGAAAAGGCAGAATAAGATGATAAAGTGAAAGTCAGCTTCGGCTGGCTTTTTTTTGAAAATAGCAGAGCAGCTCAGCTATTTTCAAATCAGTTGACAAAAAAGACAATCCTTGATAGAATAAATGAGGTCCAAAAGGACAAATCTAGCTTTTTCTTGGTTACAGGTCGCCAACCTGTCACTCGGATTAGGCTCAAAAACAAAGGAGAACATATCATGGCAATCTCAAAAGAGAAAAAAAATGAAATCATGGCACAATATGCTCGTCATGAAGGCGACACAGGTTCAGTTGAAGTTCAAGTAGCAGTACTTACTTGGGAAATCAACCACCTCAACGACCACATCAAGCAACACAAAAAAGACCACGCAACTTACCGTGGTTTGATGAAGAAAATCGGTCGCCGTCGTAACTTGTTGGCATACCTACGCCGCACAGACGTAAACCGTTACCGTGAATTGATTCACTCACTCGGACTCCGTCGTTAATTAGCAGGTATAGAAAAAGCACAGCACCAGTATCTTGTATACTGAGCTGTGTTTTTTTGTTTTTTCACTATAGTATGTATTGCTTGCTCCATTCGGTAGAGCCTAGGGGATTTACTTTTGTAGGGGGGCGTCAGATGGTCTACCTGATTGCTTGTGTAAGATGTTTTGTTTGCTCTAAGATAGCTGTGACTTCTTGTTTATGATCCTGGATAAGTGCTAGGTAAAGCAAGTCGGTTAGGAAAAGTGAGTTGCTTCGTGATGTAATAGCCCCGACTCGAAGTTCATGCTCATGTCGTGGGATTCTAAATGTAATATCGGCTAAATCTGCTAATTGATTCTTACCAGTTCCAGTGATAGTTATCGTTGAAACTCCATTTTCTTTTGCGAAACGAAGTGGCTCAACGACTTCTTTTGTCATTCCGCTATAACTAATTCCGATTGCTAAGTCACCGTTGCCAGCGGTTGCAATATTAGCCATCTGAATATGTGTATCTTGTGCAAAAATACATGCTTTACCTATTCTACTCAGCTTGTAGTAAAAGTCACTGCAAACAATACCTGATGCCCCAACTCCAAATAAATAAATTCGAGAAGCGCTTTGTAACATTTTTACGGCGGCTTCTAATTCTTCCAAGTTTAGAAAACTGACGGTTTGTTGATTTGAAATTGTTATTGAATGAATTAATTTAGTAGAAATATCGTCAATCGAATCTGATGGCGTGAAGTGAGCATTAAGTAAATCATCATATTTCGATTTGGCTATTTCTATCTTTAACTTATTAAAGTTAGAATAGCCCATTTTTTTACTGATTCGACTGATTGTAGCTGTTGATACTCCGGCATTATCGGCTAATTGATAGATATTCATCGTTTCAATACGATGGATGTTCTCTTCAATATAATCCAATAATTTGTTTTCGGTAGGGGTTAAATTCTCTATCGAGTGATTTAAAATGTTTCTATTCATAATGATTCCCTTCTAATATAGTCTGTTACAAAGTTTCTTTTATTTCTAAAAAATATTGAAACAATAATACATAAGTTGTATAATACGATTATAGCAAACGTTTACAAAAAAAGAAAGGAGAATAAGATGGATATTGAACGATTGAATACAGAGCAGTCCAATCCAGACTCATTTGCTATTGAGACAATGTCTATCGGGGAAATCACCGCCTACATTAATCGTGAAGATGGCCTGGTAGCTTTAGCTGTACAACGTATATTGCCGCAAATTAATGCAGTAATAGAAATAGTCGTTGATTGCTTGAAAAAGGATGGTAGACTGATCTATATCGGAGCGGGAACCTCGGGAAGGCTAGGCGTTTTGGATGCTTCGGAGTGTCCGCCGACTTTTGGAGTTTCTCCAGATTTAGTACAAGGACTCATTGCTGGAGGAAATGGTGCTGTACGTGCCGCCAAAGAGGGTGCCGAGGATAACCGACAAGCTGCTGTAGAGGACCTACAAAAAATTGGTATATCGACTAAGGATGTGGTTATCGGGCTTGCCGCTTCAGGTAGAACACCATATGTCCTTGAGGCAGTCACATATGCTCATGAAATAGGAGCTAGGACGGCCAGTATTTCCTGTGTACAAAATGCGGAAATCTCCCCATTGGTAGATGCTCCGATTGAAGTATTGGTTGGACCAGAGGTTGTAACGGGATCTAGTCGAATGAAAGCTGGGACAGCTCAAAAAATGATTCTGAATATGATTTCTACCACCTCAATGATACAACTAGGAAAAGTTTTTCGAGGATTCATGGTAGATGTGCAACCGACCAATCAAAAACTGATTCAACGAGCAAAAAGAATTATTTGTGAAACAACTGGCTGTACAGAGATGGAGGCGGAACATATTTTTCAACAAGCCAACCAAGACGTGAAATTAGCCATCTTGATGCAGTTGAGTCAACTTAATCAAATAGAGGCAAAAAAACTTCTGGAAAACTATCATAATCACATTTCATTCGCAATTCAATCAATTTTGGATAAGGAGAATTAAAATGAAAAATACGAAAGATGTTGCAAAGCAAGTTCTTGAAAATGTTGGTGGCAGGGAAAATATCCTAGGGAATGCAGTTTGTATGACACGACTTCGTTTACAGTTACGAGATGACAAGCTGGTTCACCTTGATAGTCTCAAAAACATAGAAGGTGTTTTGGGAGTTGTTGAGGCAGATACACTTCAAATTGTTTTTGGGCCTGGAACAGTGACAAAGGTTGGCCAAGCATTTTCAGAACTGACAGGTATATCATTGGGAAGTGTTGAAGAAGATTACACAACAGCGGATGTTGCTGCTACAAACAAAAGGATAAATAAAGAGAAGTACGACAAGCCAGTTCAACGATTCTTGCAAAAAATTGCTAATATTTTTATACCTATATTACCTGGAATAATTGCGGCAGGATTGATAAATGGGATTACAAATGTCATTAATGTATCAACCGGGAATGCTTTTGCAATGGAATGGTGGTATCAATGTATTAGGACTATGAGTTGGGGACTCTTTACTTTTTTGCCAATCTATGTTGGAATGAATGCGGCGAAAGAATTTAAAGGAAGTCCGATTTTGGGAGCAATGGCCGGAGCTATGTCTGTGGCAGTTCCTTCAATGCCTTTGTTGACAGTAGTGGATGACAAATCAATTTTATTACCTTTTGTGGACAAGGCATTCTCACCTAGTGCAGGCGGTTTGCTAGCGGCTCTATTTGTTGGGATTTTCTTTGCATTTCTAGAAAGAAATATCCGAAAATATATGCCAAGTTTTTTAGACACTTTTTTGACTCCTCTTTGTACAGTCATATTGGGTGGATTGGTTGCTTTGTTAGTCATTCAGCCTCTTGGAGAAGTGTTAACCACAGCTATTTATAGTGGATTAAATTTTGTATATGAGAAGCTAGGAATAGTAGGTGGGTATATTTTGTCAGCAGGCTTCTTACCATTGGTATCAGTTGGACTACACCAAGCATTGACTCCAATACATGTTTTGTTGAATGATCCGTCTGGGCCAACAGGTGGTATAAATTATCTCTTACCTATTTTGATGATGGCAGGTGGTGGACAAGTCGGGGCTGGTTTAGCACTCTTTTTGAAAACAAAAAATAAAAAGTTGAAACAACTAACGCGAGATTCTATTCCAATCGGAATCTTGGGAATTGGTGAACCGATGATGTACGCCGTCACTTTGCCATTGGGCAAACCTTTCCTAACCGCTTGTTTAGGTTCAGGTTTTGGCGGAATTTTGGCAGTGTTATTCCATTTAGGGACTGTATCTCAAGGAGTTTCTGGTTTGTTTGGACTGTTGATCATGGTACCTGGAAGCCAACTGCAATTTGTTATAGCGATGCTGGCTGCATATGTAGGTGGTTTTGTACTAACTTGGTTCTTTGGTGTGGATGAAGATAGAATTGAGACTGTATATGGAAGTTAATGATTTCTTTAGTCGTTTCGGTTTTTCACTCTATTTATCTAACTCATTTGCTGATTCGGAAAAGTGGTTTATAGATTATCAAAATGCAGGATTTTCCTTTGTTTTCTCTTCGCTTAATATAAATGAAGAAGAGAAGGGAGACGAAAAAATTCGTCATATAGTAACAAACTGTCAACGAGAAGGGCTGACCTTGATTGTGGATATCAATCAAGATAGTTTGAAGCGATATGGGAAAGAAGGGTTCAAAAAGCTCGGTATTAAAGCACTTAGGATTGATGATGGAATTACTATTGAAGTCATGAAATCATTGTCGGAAGATTTTTTACTTGTTTTAAATGCATCTACATTGTCAGATGACCTTCTGAGAAAGATGATGGAAAATGGTGTTGAGAAAACAAGAGTTTTGGCATGTCATAATTATTATCCTAAGCCCTATACAGGTTTGGGAAGGAATAGTGTTCGTGACCTAAATAGTCGGTTACACTCTTATGGAATAAAGGTCATCACATTTATTCCTGGGGATAACAAGCGTTTTCCACTTTTTGAAGGGCTTCCAACCGTTGAAGAACATAGAGCATCTCATCCAATTCAATCTGCGCTCGATTGTATGATGTATTGTGAAAGTGATTATGTTTGTATTGGGGATAATGCCTTATCGAGTGCCTCATTAGAACGATTTTCATATTTGACAAAAGGCATAATAGCTCTATCAGCGCAGGTTCCAATGCAATTGAAGGAGATGGATTTCGAAAATAGAATTGATGCCAGTGACTATGTCATACGGGCTAGCCAGTCAAGGGATCAGTTGAAAGGATATGCCATTCAAGGGCTATCAAAACATCGGAAACGAGGAGATATAGTTCTTGCTAATGAACAGTTTCTTCGCTATCAATCAGAACTAGAAATTTGTTTGGTCGACCTGCCTCAGGACGACCGTCAAATGGTGGTTGGTTTTGTTCATAAAGAAGATATCCCCTTGTTAGATTTTGTGAAACATCCATTTCATTTTACCTTTATATAAAATGAGTACTCGGTCTGAGAAATGAATAATCGGTAGCATAAAAAACTTCAAGCAGTGTGAATCGGCAGTTTTCTCATGTCCCATTATGGAAGTGTAGCACTCAGAAAAGCTGGACTTTTCTGAAATCAAAGACTTTGTAGAGGATTATTGGTTGATTTTTTGAGATATAAAGATTACAATAAAGAAAAATATAAAGAGGTACCATCTTATGGCCTTAACAGCTGAAAAGAAATTGATTAACTTTCAATCAGAAAAATCACTTGTAGAAGAAGCAAAAGTGGTCTTGGCAAGTCAAAATATGACCATGACCCAAGCCCTCAACCTGTTTCTCAAAAATATTGTAGTGACAGGAGAAATTGGGCTTAAAAGTGAAGAAGAACTGGAAAAAGAGCGACTATTTGCCGAACTCCAAGCAGAAGTGATGAAAAATGTAGCTGAAATGAATGCGGGCAACTATCTATCATTGGACGAAATGGAGACCAAGCTCTTTGGATAAGTACCAAGTAAACCTACCTCTAGCTATATATGAGGAACTAGCTGCCATTCGTAGCTACATCAGGGAAGAACTAAAAAGTCCTGATGCTGCGGACAAAAAAATCCAAGAGCTAATAGCAGGACTTAGAAGCCTTGAAATCTTCCCAGAGCGAGGTTTTAACGTAGATGAACGCTCTAAAAAAGGACCGCTAGTCCCAGGTCATCTGACGCGAGGACTACCCATCAAAAAGGATTATATAGCTATTTATAACATTGATGAAGCACAAAAGGTCGTAAACGTTCGCTATCTTGTCGCAAGCAAGAGCGACTATATGAGATTGTTCAAATAGAATACACAAAAGAACACTCAGAAAAGCTGGGTGTTCTTCGTTTGATTGAAGAGTCTTCGTTTCGATCAGTTGTTTTTATGGCAGGTTAGATTTTCCCTCAAATTCCTTCCTCAATTCCCCACATTTTCCGTCAAATATGATAAAATAAGGAGTATGCGTGGTTTTGTGCAAAAGAGAGTGAAACAAGCTTGTTTGATTGTCTTTTGTAGAAAACACGCAAGAAAAATTTCAGAAAAAATAGGAGACAATTCATGTCAAAACAAGTATTTGAAACGGTTTTTGCTGGCAAAAAATTGGTCGTTGAAACAGGTCAAGTTGCCAAACAAGCCAATGGTGCGGTTGTTGTTCGCTATGGCGATTCAACAGTCTTGACTGCGGCGGTTATGTCTAAGAAAATGGCGACGGGCGATTTCTTCCCGCTCCAAGTCAACTATGAAGAGAAAATGTACGCTGCTGGGAAATTCCCAGGTGGCTGGATGAAGCGTGAAGGTCGTCCGTCAACTGATGCGACCTTGACAGCTCGTTTGATTGACCGTCCGATTCGTCCAATGTTTGCGGAAGGTTTCCGTAATGAAGTCCAAGTCATCAACACAGTGCTTTCTTACGATCCAGATGCTTCAGCTCCAATGGCAGCTATGTTTGGCTCGTCCTTGGCATTGGCAATCTCAGACATTCCTTTCAACGGCCCAATCGCAGGCGTGCAGGTCGGTTATGTCAATGGAGAACTCATCATCAATCCTGACAAGGCTCAGATGGAAGAGTCCCTCCTTGACTTGACAGTGGCTGGTAACAAGGACGCCATCAACATGGTTGAGTCTGGTGCCAAAGAATTGTCAGAAGACATCATGTTGGAAGCCCTCTTGAAAGGTCATGCGGCCATTCAAGAACTCCTTGACTTCCAAAATCAAATCGTAGCAGCAGTCGGCAAGGAAAAAGCAGATGTGGAACTTCTTCAGGTTGATCCAGAATTGCAGGCTGAGATTGTTGCGGCTTACAATGACGATTTGAAAAAAGCGGTGCAGGTAGAAGAAAAATTGGCCCGTGAAGATGCGACCAATGCCGTGCGTGAAACCGTCATCGCAGCTTACGAAGAAAAATACGCTGAACACGAAGAATTTGACCGCATCATGCGTGACGTTCATGAAATCTTGGAGCTCATGGAGCACGCAGAGGTTCGTCGTTTGATTACCGAAGACAAGGTCCGCCCAGATGGACGCCGTGTCGATGAGATTCGACCGCTAGATGCAGAAGTGGACTTCTTACCAAACGTTCATGGCTCAGGCCTCTTTACCCGTGGTCAAACGCAAGCTCTTTCTGTCTTGACCCTAGCACCAATGGGTGAAACCCAAATCATCGACGGTTTGGATGATGAGTACAAGAAACGATTCTTGCACCACTATAACTTCCCACAATATTCAGTGGGATCAACAGGTCGTTACGGAGCACCTGGTCGTCGTGAGATTGGTCACGGAGCCCTTGGCGAGCGTGCCCTTGAGCAAGTCTTACCAAGTCTAGATGATTTCCCATATGCTATCCGCTTGGTAGCAGAAGTTTTGGAATCAAACGGTTCTTCCTCACAGGCTTCTATCACAGCTGGTACCCTTGCCCTCATGGCCGGTGGTGTACCAATCAAGGCACCAGTTGCAGGGATTGCCATGGGTCTGATTTCAGACGGCACCAACTACACTGTTCTGACTGATATTCAAGGTCTTGAGGACCACTTTGGCGACATGGACTTCAAGGTGGCTGGTACCCGTGAAGGTATCACAGCCCTTCAAATGGACATCAAGATTGACGGTATCACACCGCAAATCTTGGAAGAAGCCTTGGCACAGGCTAAGAAGGCACGTTTTGAAATCCTTGATGTGATTGAAGCAACTATCCCAGAAGTTCGTCCTGACTTGGCACCAACTGCACCGAAGATTGACACTATCAAGATTGATGTGGATAAAATCAAGATTGTCATCGGTAAGGGTGGCGAAACCATTGATAAGATTATTGCAGAAACTGGCGTGAAAATCGATATCGACGAAGACGGTCTTGTGGCTATCTTCTCACCAGATCGCGATGCGATTGAACGGACCAAAGAAATCATTGCGGGTCTTGTTCGTGAAGCGAAAGTGGATGAAGTTTTCCAGGCAAAAGTCGTTCGTTTGGAGAAATTCGGTGCCTTTGTCAACCTTTTCGACAAGACTGATGCTCTGGTCCACGTTTCTGAAATGGCTTGGACCCGTGTCAATAAACCAGAAGACCTAGTTGAAATTGGCGATATTGTCGATGTTAAGGTCATCAAGATTGATGATAAAGGACGTATTGATGCTTCTATGAAGGCTCTTCTTCCAAAACCAGAAGGTTATGTGGAACCAGAAAAACGCGAGCGTTCTGACAGACCACGCCGTCATAAAGACAACAAAGAGAAAAAAGATAACAACTTTGGTGAATTCAAATTCCACAAGGTTGAAAAGAAATAAGCTGAGTAGACAAGTTCGGTAGCGGGCTTGTCTTCTCGCTAGAAGGAGTGACTATGGGTTGGTGGAAGGACACCATTGAGATTGTAAAAGAAAAAGATCCGGCAGCACGGACGACCTTGGAAGTCCTTTTGACCTACCCAGGTGTCAAGGCCTTGGCTGCCCACCGTCTGTCCCATTGGATGTGGAAAAAAGGCTTTAAATTACTAGCTCGGATGCACAGCCAATTTTGGCGCTTTTGGACCAATATTGAGATTCATCCAGGCGCCGAGATTGCTTCGGGAGTCTTCATTGACCATGGAGCTGGTTTGGTTATTGGTGAGACAGCTATTATTGAGTCTGGTGTCATGCTTTACCACGGCGTAACGCTTGGTGGAACGGGTAAGGATACGGGCAAACGCCATCCAACTGTCCGAAAGGGTGCCCTTGTTTCTGCACACGCACAGGTTATTGGACCTGTTGAAATCGGAGAAAATGCCAAAGTGGGTGCAGCTGCCGTTGTCCTAGCCGATGTTCCAGCAGATGTGACAGTGGTCGGTATGCCAGCTAAAATTGTCCGTGTACACGGTCAAAAAGATGAGAAGGTCATTCATGACATGGAAGATGGCCGTGAACACTACACGACTAAGCTTGCGGAATTACGAGAAGCCAGCCACCATTCGTCGCATTTGTAGGAAAGAAGGTTGATATGCTGCTAGAAGAATTTGAAAATACCTCTGCAGTTATTGAACCGACGGACAAGACCGTTGCAAGAACATTAGAAAGTACATCATGTTAAAAAAATTAGTAAGACAAAACTGGCCTTATGTGTTGACCTCCATCGCTGGAACAATTCTATCTATCCTTAAGTTTTCCCAAGGAAACTGGCAGCTAGGGATGATTTGGCTGGCCGTGACAGCTTATTGGCTAGTAAAATTGTATCAAAAGTATCAAGTCCTAAAGAATACTCAGAAGTAATGGAGAAACTATGATTAAAATTTACGATACCATGACCCGTAGTTTGCGTGACTTTGTGCCCTTGGAAGAGGGTAAGGTCAAGATGTATGTTTGCGGTCCAACGGTTTACAACTATATCCATATCGGAAATGCCCGTAGTGTCGTGGCTTTTGATACCATCCGCCGCTATTTTGAATACCGTGGCTTTGATGTAGCGTACATTTCTAACTTTACGGATGTGGATGACAAGATTATCAAAGCTGCTAATGAAGCTGGCATGACAACCAAAGAACTGTCTGATAAGTTTATCGCAGCTTTCAAGGAAGATGTGGCAAAGTTAGGTGTCAAGCCAGCTACCAAAAATCCTCGCGTTATTGACTACATGGATGAAATCATTGATTTTGTGCAGGTCTTGATTGACAAGGGGTACGCCTATGAAGCGGCTGGTGATGTTTATTTCCGAGTGGAAAAGGCTGAGAATTATGCTCGTTTGGCCAACAAAACCTTGTCTGACCTAGAAGCTGGGGCTTCTGGTCGGGTTGAGGGAGAAGGTCAACTCAAAGAACATCCTTTCGACTTTGCCCTGTGGAAAACTGCCAAGCCAGGCGAAGTTTCTTGGGAAAGTCCTTGGGGAGCAGGTCGTCCAGGTTGGCATATCGAGTGTTCGGTTATGGCGACAGAGATTTTGGGAGATACCATTGATATTCACGGTGGTGGTGCGGACTTGGAATTCCCTCACCATACCAATGAAATCGCCCAGTCTGAGGGCAAAACAGGGCAAACCTTTGCCAACTACTGGATGCACAATGCCATGCTCAATATCAACGATGAGAAGATGTCCAAGTCCTTGGGCAATTTCCTGACAGCCCATGATATGCTGGAACAAATTGACGGTCAGGTCTTGCGATTCTTCCTATCGACCCAGCACTACCGCCGTCCACTCAACTACACTGAGAAGGCTATTTCAGATGCGGAAATCAATCTCAAATATCTAAAAAATACTTATACACAACCTGTGCAAAACTCTGTGGATAAGTCAGGTCTTGAATTGCATTTGGCAGCCTTTGAAGCGGCAATGGATGATGATTTCAATGCGGCAAATGGGATTACGGCTATCTTTGACTTTGCCAAATGGATCAACTCAGGCAACTACGATGAAACTGTAAAAGAGGCCTTTGGAAACATGCTGCAAGTGTTCGGTATTGTCTTTGAAGAAGAAGTCTTGGACAGCGAGATTGAAGCCTTGATAGCAGAACGTCAAGCAGCGCGTGCCAATCGTGATTTTGCGACGGCAGACCGAATTCGAGATCAATTGGCAGCCCAGGGCATCAAGCTCTTGGATACCAAGGATGGTGTGAGGTGGACACGTGACTAAGGCAGTAGATGTCAATCTCATCAATGGAATTGCCCTGGCTTTTGAAGGGGATGCTGTCTATTCCATGTATGTCAGACGGCACTTGATTTTCAAGGGGCTGACCAAGCCTAACAAATTGCACGGAGAGGCTAACAAATACGTCTCGGCCAAGGCTCAGGCAAGCCTGATCTCCGCCCTCTTAGAAGCTCAGCTATTGACCGAAAAAGAGGAAGAGATCTACAAGCGGGGCCGCAATACCAATAGCCACACCAAGGCCAAGAATGCGGACGTGGTCACCTATCGGATGTCCACAGGCTTTGAGGCGGTTTTGGGCTATTTGCACATGACCGAGCAGATGGAACGCCTGGATGAACTGGTGGGCTGGTGTATTGACAAAATAGAAAGGGGATAAGATGTTCGAGAAGGAAGTCAAAGGCTGGTTTCCGCAGGCCAAGTTGTCGCAGGAAGCGGGTGAAAACTCTCTTGCTTTGGGCGACGGTCGCTATCTGAATCTGGCGGATGCGGACTTGACGGATCGGGAACGCTACCTCTTGTCCTTGTTGTCGCGTCCTCAAGACCAGAAACCGTCTAGCCCTTGGCAGTCCTACCTACAAGGTCAGGGCTCGCTGCCCCAGGCGGTTGAAGCCGTGCAGTTTATCCATGTCCACCTTTGGTCGCAGAAGGAAGCCCAGCTGGACGCTTGGCGGACCATGATGACCGACCTCCTACCCAGCCAGGTGGCTCAGGTGCAGCTGACGGCTCAGGACTACCTCTTTATCCTGGACCAAGGCACTTGGACGGACTATCAAAGCCTTCTGGCAGACACCTTGTCGGCCTTGGAGTTCGACTTCGGCTTGCGACTGACCCTCTTGGCTGGCCAGGTCTGGCCCCGTCAACTCGCAAACCGCTGGCCCCAACTCTATCAAGCAGAGGTGACCCTTTTCGCTCAATGGCGGGCCCACTACCACAAATCGACCGTCCTCTCCTTTAGTCAACTTTTTCTTTGGGGACAAGGCAGAGCAGGCTTGGAGCTTGGTCTGATAAAAGCCAGTATGCTAGAGCTGATTGACCAGCAAGATATGCAGAACATCATTCTAGCCCTATGGGCAGAGGGAGCTGTGGTCACCAAGACCGCTCAGGTCCTCTATATCCACCGCAATACCCTCCAATACCGCTTGGACAAGTGGCAGGATATGACTGGGCTCCAGCTCAAAGCCCTGACCGACTTGAGTTTTTGTTATCAGGTCCTCTTAGACAGACTTTACTGATATTTTGTGCAGTCTGCACAGAATATCTTTTTTCTTTTGTTCACCTTGACCTAGAAAAATAAAACGCTTTCGTTTACAATAAAACTATCAAAGAAAGTGAGGCTTGAACATGGTTCAACTTAATTTAAAAAATATTTATAAAAAATATCCAAATAGCGAGCATTATTCCGTTGAAAACTTTAATCTAGATATTAAAGATAAAGAGTTTATTGTTTTCGTAGGTCCTTCAGGATGCGGTAAATCAACTACTCTTCGTATGATTGCTGGATTGGAAGATATTACAGAAGGTGAAGCTTACATCGACGGCGTGTTGATGAACGATGTGGCACCAAAAGACCGTGATATTGCCATGGTATTCCAGAACTATGCCCTTTACCCACACATGACTGTATTTGACAACATGGCTTTCGGTTTGAAATTGCGTAAATACAGCAAGGATGAAATCAAAAAACGTGTGGAAGAAGCAGCACAAATTCTTGGCTTGACAGAATTCTTGCAACGTAAACCTGCTGACCTTTCTGGTGGTCAACGCCAACGTGTTGCCATGGGTCGTGCCATTGTCCGTGATGCAAAAGTCTTCCTGATGGATGAGCCTTTGTCAAACTTGGATGCCAAATTGCGTGTATCCATGCGTACAGAAATTGCAAAAATCCACCGTCGTATTGGTGCAACAACGATCTACGTAACGCATGACCAAACAGAAGCCATGACCTTGGCTGACCGTATTGTTATTATGTCTGCGACTAAGAATGAAGCAGGTACAGGTACAATCGGTCGTATCGAACAAATTGGTAGCCCAGAAGAGCTTTACAATAAACCTGTAAACAAATTTGTTGCCAGCTTCATCGGTAGTCCTGCAATGAACTTCTTTACAGTGACTCTTCAAGAGGGTGTGCTTGTTGGAGATGGTTTCAAAGTAGATCTTCCAGAAGGTCGTCGCAAGCATTTGGAAGAAAAAGGCTACAATGGCAAATCATTTACATTGGGTATCCGTCCAGAAGACATTAAGGCTTCTCAATTGGAGTTGGACACTTATCCATCTTCTATTGTGGAAGCAGAAGTTGTCGTTTCAGAGCTTCTTGGTGCGGAAACCATGCTCTACTCTAAAGTAGGAAATACAGAATTTGTATCTCGTGTAGATGCGCGTGATTACCACAATCCAGGAGACAAGGTTCGCTTGACCTTCAACCTCAACAAAGCTCATTTCTTTGATGATGAAACAGATCAAGCCATTGTTTAATCTTTTATAATTTGTTCATAAAACACCTGACCGTCAGATGAAAATCTGGCGGTTTTTGGCTAGGGAAGGTGTCCTCCAAGGAGGAATTTATCATTGCAGTCGCAGGGAATACAGTCATGATGGGCTTGTCTTTCGTGCATTTGCATAACCAAGTATTGGATGAATTTCATGGGAAAATAGAAGAACCGTCGGTTTAAACTGACGGTTCTTTTTCTTATGTTAGTAATTGCAGTAGGTAGGTCATTGTTCCGAATTCGAATAAAATGTAGATTCCTAATATGATAAAAATGGTTGGAAGAATCATTTTTTCATATTTTTCTATGAATTCAGAAATTCTATGGAGACTCCCAAATTTTTCTGCTAGGTAGCAAATGGCGACTGTCTCTAGCAAGATCAGGCCAGCAGTTAAGAGCGTTTCTAAGGTACTTAAAGTTGTAAAATAGGGTGTGAATATTCCTAAATTATCTACTCCCGATGCTAATGAAATAAAAATTATAGATAGTAGTCCGATTTTGCTATCAGGAATCTCTGTTTCTGCTTCGTTTTCAAAAAGGATTCTAACCCCTAGTAGAATAGGGACGAAGCCGAGCAGACCAAGGATCCAGTCAGCTAGAAAAACATTGGCAACTTGGCTAAGGGTCGAACTTAAGAGAATGAGTATAAAACTAGCAAGTAGTTGTCCAAAATAGATTGTGCGTCTTTCACCTGGTTTTTTTGCCTGTGAAAATAAAAGGAATAAAATTAGGAAATAATCGATACTTGTTGAAATACCGAGAATCAGTGCATAAGTAATAATAGTCATGGTCCCTCCGTATAATATAGTAGTCATAGATATTTATTTACAGAGGCACATCAATTTTGAAAGATAGAAGTAAAAATTGCGATTCATTTTAATTTCCTTTTCTCCCCTCATCTTCATCTTTATAAACTTCATAGAAATCAACCTTGAGGCGAATAAAGGCTTCCATGTCGTGTAGGAGTTGGAAGAGGGTGGCTCGGGTTTCAAATTCTTCTCGGGTTTGCGGCAGAGGTCGCTCGCGGAAGGTGGCATGGAAGAGTTCGATGTCCAGGAGTAGTTCCTTGGCGGAGTTTTCTCGGCTTAGTTGCTGGGCTGCTCGCTCGAATAGGCTGGACAGGATGACATTTTCTCTGCCTTCTAGCAAACATTTGTTGATATTTCCTGCCATGGTCCGCAGGATTTTGTTTTGTGCAGCTCGCATTTCAAAGTAATGGACCTGGTAGTTGGTCTGTTGGAAGAGCTGGTTGTGGCGGTCTAGATAGACGACTTTGAGGGCCTCATCCAAGGTCTTATCTAGCTGCGTAATCAATTCTGCCTCGTTTCGTCCGTCGCCGTTGAGCAGAAAGGCTTCAAAGCGGAGGAGAATCTGCTTGAGCAGGTCTTCGACTTGGTCGTGGTAGGCCTCGATTTTCTTTTCTTGCGAGGGCATATAGAGGTTAAACAAGAGTGCCAGTCCTGCCCCAATCAGAAAAAGCGCCAGCTCATTTCCTAAAAAAATCAGCGAAATATCTTGCTCTAGCAAGAGGTGGGTGACGAGGACGGTTGAGGGGGCGATGCCAGCCTCCCAGTTGAATCTGTAGGCTAGAGGGACGTAGAGTGCCAGGTAAATGCCTAGGGTCCAGATGCCAAAGCCAAAGAGGGCGAAGTTCAGGACGGCTATGGTCAGGGCCAGGAGGGTGGAAAAGAGGCGGTTGCGGGCCATTTTGAAGCTGGACTTGCGGGTGTCGAGGACGCTGAGAATGGCGATGATGCCAGCTGCCGTCGCATAGGACAAACCCAGGGCGGTCGCTAGGTAAATAGCCAGCACGGTGGCAAATATCAGTTTAATCGTTCGGAGGGAGAGGGACATGGGGGCTCCTTTAGTCTTAGTCTTCCTTTTATTGTACCATAAAACCCTCCTAAGGTTAGGAGGGTTGACTTTATACAAACAAGGCAATGATTCCGACTACCAAGTAGCAGACCAGTTTGTAGCTTTCGTTGATGAGGATGAGTTTAAGAGGGCGTTGCTCAAAGACATAGTTTTTCAATGAAGCAAGCACCGCAATCACGCCCATGCCGCCAGCTGCGTGGAGTGGTGAAACATCAAGGGTCTTGATGAAGAAAATCGCCACAACAGCAGTCAAAACTTCAATCGCTAAGGAAATCATCATTTCCTTTTGGCCATTTTTCCCAGCCTGACGGTCAGCTTCTACCTTGGCCATGTCAATGCCAGAGGCTTCAATCCAAGCATCACGGAAAATCAAACCATACCATAAACCACCAATAGCAAAGGCAATCAGCCCTGCCACAATTCCCAAAATAAGTGTCATAAAATCTCCTTTTTGCGTCCGTTTGTACGGACAAATGATAGATAACAGAATACCATGGTTTGGTAAGGAGGTCAAGTTTTTCAGCTGTGATATAGTGAGTGCCTATTTTCAATCAACCTATGCTATAATACTCTCATGGAACAAAATGATATCGTATATGGCGTACATGCTGTAGTGGAGAGTTTGGAGGCTAACACTGGCAACAAACTCTACATTCAGGATGATTTGCGCGGAAAAAATGTAGAAAAAATCAAGGCACTGGCGGCAGAGAAGAAGGTGTCGATTTCTTGGACACCGAAGAAGACCCTGTCTGACATGACAGAAGGTGCCGTCCACCAAGGCTTTGTCCTACGGGTCTCTGAGTTTGCCTATGCAGACCTTTCGGACATTCTGGAAAAAGCAGAGCAGGAAGACAATCCTCTCATTCTCATCTTGGACGGTCTGACAGACCCCCACAACTTGGGCTCGATTTTACGGACCGCAGATGCCACTCAGGTAGCAGGCATCATCATTCCCAAACACCGAGCAGTTGGCGTGACGCCTGTTGTGGCTAAGACATCTACAGGTGCGGTGGCCCATGTCCCAATCGCCCGAGTAACCAATCTCAGCCAAACCCTTGATAAGCTCAAGGAGGCTGGTTTCTGGGTATTTGGTACCGATATGAACGGAACCCCAAGCCACAAGTGGAATACAGCTGGCAAACTAGCCCTCATTATTGGTAACGAAGGTAAAGGGATTTCCAGTAATATCAAAAAGCAGGTGGATGAGATGATTACCATTCCTATGAAGGGCCATGTCCAATCTCTCAACGCCAGCGTAGCAGCAGCCGTGCTGATGTACGAAGTATTTCGGAAGAAAATCTAAATGAAAGAAAAAGTTCTCATTGTAGATGGCTACAACATGATTGCCTTTTGGCAGGCCACCAAGCAAGATTTTAAAAAGGGAGACTTGGATGCAGCCAGAACGACCTTGCTTCGCACCTTATCTCACTACGCAGCCTTTGAACAGATCGAGGTGATTTGTGTCTTTGATGCCCACCATGTGCCAGGTCTTCGCCAGCAGTATGACGAATTTAAGGTATCGGTCATTTTTACAGAGGAGGAAGAGACGGCAGATAGTTATATCGAACGACTCAGTGCCCAGCTCAATAGTGACCGTCGCAAGCAGGTTTCCGTCGCAACCAGCGACCTCAACGAACAATGGGTGGTCTTTTCACAAGGGGCCTTACGGGTTTCGGCGCGTGAGTTGGAGGAAAGAACCAGGGTCATCAAAAAGGACTTGGACAAGTTTGTGGATCAGGTAGAGCTCTACACCCCACGGCTCAATCCCTGGTCAGATGGGAATTTTCAAGCCTTAAGAGAAATGATGGAGGAAATGAAAGAGTGACATTTACAATCGTAACCGATTCGACATCGGATTTGCCAATCAGCTGGGTCCAAGAAAACGATGTGACCGTTCTTGGTTTGACCATTAACCTAGACGGCGTAACCTATGAAACCGTTGGGGAAAACCGCTTGACCTCAGCAGATTTGCTGGAGAAAATGGCTTCTGGCAGTCAACCTACGACCAGTCAGGTCAATGTTGGTCAGTTTGAAGAAGTTTTTGAAGCGGCAGCCAAGGAAGGTCAAGAGGTGCTTTATCTCGCTTTCTCAGCAGCTCTTTCAGGGACCTACCAGAGTGCAGTCATTGCACGAGATATGGTTATGGATCAATATCCAGAAGCAGTCATCACCATCGTTGATACAAAGGCAGCGACCATTGGAGAAGGCTACTTGGTCATGAAGGCCGTTGAGGCGCGTGCTGAGGGTAAGACTTTGGCGGAAACTAAGGCAATCGTAGAAGATTTGGTGCCGCGCTTACGGACCTACCTCTTGGTCGATGACCTTAACCACCTGGTGCGTGGTGGTCGCTTATCGAAAGCAGCAGGCCTTATTGGTGGCTTAGTGAATATCAAACCTCTGCTTTCGCTAGATGTAGAAGGGAAACTTGTGCCTATTGCTAAAATCCGTGGTCGTAAAAAAGGAATTAAAGAAATGCTGAACCTGACCTTGGACAACTTGGATCATTCTACAGTCATGGTTGCTTATACGGGTGATATTGAGGCGGCAGAGGGCGTCAAATCTAGTTTATTGGAAGACGACCGTGTTTCTGATGTTCTATTGACAGAATTAGGACCAGTTATTGCCACTCATACAGGGACAGGAGTCCTAGCTATTTTATCAATTGGGACAGAAATGAGAGCCTAGATTCTAAGGGATATTTCTTGCAAAGATGTATTCCTTTTTGTGTGACAGCGAACTATTGTAGAATAGGACAATCAAAAGGAGATAAGATGTCACTAATCATCAGAAGAGAAGAAGAAAAGGATCATCGGGCGGTTGAAGAGCCAACACGGGAGGCTTTTTGGAATGTCTTTCGTCCGTCAGTTTATCTTTTATTACATCGTTAACTCGTTTTGCCGTACTCCAGTACTGTCTGCAACTCGTTGCCTTGTACTAAAAGTAAACTGAAGGACTATTATCTGAGTGCTACTGAGCATCTGATTGTGCATCAGTTACGGAAGCAAAAACACGCCATAAAAGACCTCAATCTTGTCGCGGAAGCCGACGGTCAGCTGGTGGGGCATATCCTCTATGTCGCATCGGAGATCACAGCGGACGGCGCTCGCCTGCCCAGTCTGACCTTTGGTCCCTTTAGCATCTCGCCAGACCAGCAAGGCCGTGGTTACGGTCAGGCACTTTTGGAGCATTCGCTGGCTTTGGCGGAAAATAGCGGAGCAGTCTTGGTGGCCATTACAGGCTCTCCTGATTACTACAGTCGATTTGGTTTTGTCAAGGGTAAGGAGGTCGGCGTTCGCTATCAGGCGGACCCAGAAGCTGATTATTTCTTGGTCAAGTTGTTCCGACCAGAAGTTCTGGAAGGCCGGGACTGGTGGTTTACAGATCCGCCGGGTTACACGGTGGATGAATTGGTCTTGGAAGAATTTGATAAGACCTTTCCTTATAAGGAGAAGCTGGTCTTACCTGGACAGCTAGGTCAGTAAGGAAAGTAAAACTGATAAGGCTTTCATTCTCAGCAGCTCTGCTATCTTTCAAAAAATAAAAAAAGTAAAGTAAAATAGCTTGACGGAGACTAGTAGATTTGATAAAATGGTAGACGGTATTGTTTACCCCATTTGAAAGGCCCCGGAACCTTCCAAATACCCGCGGACCGGAACATCCGCCCAGTAAACAAAAACGATTCGTATAGGAGAAATCATGAACAAAACAACATTTATGGCTAAACCAGGCCAAGTTGAACGTAAATGGTATGTAGTAGACGCTACTGATGTACCTCTTGGACGCCTTTCAGCAGTAGTTGCTAGCGTTCTTCGCGGTAAAAACAAACCAACTTTCACACCTCACACTGATACTGGTGACTTCGTTATCGTTATCAACGCTGAGAAAGTGAAATTGACTGGTAAAAAAGCAACTGATAAAATCTACTACACTCACTCAAACCACCCAGGCGGATTGAAATCAATCTCAGCTGGTGAATTGCGTTCTAAAAACGCTGTTCGTTTGATTGAAAAATCAGTTAAAGGTATGCTTCCACACAACACACTTGGTCGTGCACAAGGCATGAAATTGAAAGTGTTTGTAGGTGCTGAGCACACTCACGCTGCACAACAACCAGAAGTACTTGATATTTCAGGTCTTATCTAAGGGAAAGGACGTAATCTAAATGGCACAAGCACAATACACAGGTACTGGTCGTCGTAAAAACGCGGTTGCACGCGTACGTTTGGTCCCAGGTACTGGTAAAATCACAGTAAACAAAAAAGATGTAGAAGAGTACATCCCACACGCTGACCTTCGTTTGGTTATCAACCAACCATTCGCAGTAACTTCAACACAAGGTTCATACGACGTTTTCGTTAACGTGAACGGTGGTGGTTACGGTGGTCAATCAGGTGCGATCCGTCACGGTATCGCGCGTGCATTGCTTCAAGTAGACCCAGACTTCCGCGATTCATTGAAACGCGCAGGCCTTCTTACTCGTGATGCTCGTATGGTTGAACGTAAAAAACCAGGTCTTAAGAAAGCACGTAAAGCTAGCCAGTTCTCAAAACGTTAATCCAAACGTTATGGGGACAACATTTGTGCCGACTTTTTGGTTCAAATTGGTTCAAATTGGTTCAAATGTTTACTCGCTTAATGAATTCAATAAATTTAAGGCATCAGCATCTTGCTGGTGTCTTTTTTTAGGCATCAATTCTAGATAATACTGTTGTGTTGTTAAGATTGAGTTATGACCTAGACGACGAGAAATATAGTCTAGGCTAATATCTTTTGAAAAGAGAAATGAGGCATGCGTGTCACGAAGTCCATGAAATGTCGTTTCTGTTAATCCCAACTGTTTTAACGGCTTTTGAAGTTGACCAGCTTGCTTGAATCCATTCCAATCAAAGATATAGCCTTCTTTTGTTTGTGCAAGTTTTGTCACAGCTTGATAAACATCTTCGTTGATGGAAATATCATGCTTAGAATGTTTGGTTTTAAGCTGGGTATCGTCATTAGTTGGACTAATTGATCGAAGAATTTTGATACCATATTCAAAAATATCTTCTTTTTTAATTCCTAAAAGTTCTCCACGTCTTGCTCCTGTCTCAAGGGCGAGAACAACAAGAACATTAAATTCATCCTCAGTATGACTTAGGCAGTATTGTCTGAGTTTTTTAAATTCTGTGATAGATAGTGGAATATTTCGTTTAGCTTGTTCTTGCCCTTTTGCTTTTAAAAGATGACCAAAGTCATTGCTAATCAAACCACGAGCATACGCATATTTCAATGAACCACGGATTTTAAGAACAAGTTCTTTTACTGTTTTTTTAGAGTGGGTTTCAGCATATTGGTCGATTTCTTTTGCATGACGAGATCGTCAAGGTGTTTAAGTTGAATACCATCCAAAAGGTCATCAACTACTACGAGAGTTCGTTTATAGTTTATAAAGGTGGCTTCGCGAACGTCATTTTTCTTGACCGTATGGACCCAATTTCTATAAAAATCAGGAAATAGGGTGGATCGTTCGGCAATGTTCTTGCCACGACCTTTTTTAAGTTCCATTTCTAATGTCCAAAGCTCAGCATCTTTCTGTTGCTAAAGGTTTTGGTTTCTCGTTTATATTCTCCTTTCTTATAAAGTGATACAGTTGCACGGTAAGAGTTACTACGTTTTGTTATTGTTGCCATTTTATCAGCCTTTCTATAAAAAATGATTGATAAAATAGACTAGTCACATATAGGATATATGAAAAATCTAATTTTATCAATCATTATCCGTCAATCGCAGTGGTTTTCAATAAATTTAATCAGTTTTGACTTCAAATAGCGCTCTTGTTTTCCCACCATAAAGTATTGAAAGTCTGGGTGGCTTCTGATGTACTTATCAAATGATTTAGGATCTATTCCAAGTAGTTCCGCTGCTTGTTGTCTATTTAACAGAAGAGGAGAATTATTTTGAGGTAACATATAGAATTCCTTTCATTTTCTAGATACAAGTGTTATGCCACATGTGTAATGAATTGAGGATAGATTTTTGAAAAATGTGCAATGTTACCTAGCGTTTCAATAAAATATAAGCGTAGGAACGAGGAAATTCCTCTGGTCTATTGTGTCCCAGAGCCTTTGTCACAATTTTACAAGCTTTTCTGTCGAGTGAGATGCCAACTAACTCTTTACGCAGATGGATAACTTCTTTACGATTTCTAATCTTGGAAATTTCGCGTGCTACACTGCGATAAACACGCTCTGTATACTCAGCACGATACTTATGTGGCTTTAATGCAGTGGGAACTTTCTTTCCATCAAAATCGTCGAGACTTAAATCTTTGGGAACATGAAACACTCTCTTTTCTCCTGCTCGTTGGAAAATAGCGACTAACCACTCTTCCTCCTCTTGACTAGTAGCCATGATTGGAGACCAGCGATCTCTGCGTCCTTTTGTGTGATGTTTACGGCCGTCTAAATTTAAATACCAACGACCATCACGGCCACGTTGCATAGCATCACCAGTGACATGGATCAGTTCACTTTTACGTAAGCCTGTTGCGACAACTACTTTATGCCAGTAGTCGTTATTTTTGTTGGATAAACGATAGTCTATATGTAATACACGATTGTTCATGCGATTTGCACGTGTACGTGGTTGTGTAGCGATGAAATTAGTTGAGGAAACTCCGAGAACTTTGGCCAATGCTGCTTTGTAGGTAGCTTGTGTATATGGACTTAAAGTCTGTGGAATAAGTAAAGGGCAGGAGATTTCGATATTTTCTGCCTATTTTTATTTATTCTACTGATGTTATTATTGAGATAATCTCATTTTTGATGAGATACGTGTTTAGCGTGAGTAAACTATCGTTACCCATCGCTAAACACGTAGGCTTGCAGCCCAAAAAGAAAGCTCGATGCTTTCTTTTTTCCTTGCAGTCGGTTCTAACGAACCGATGTTTTGCGAACCGCGTAAAACCTGCTCGCGAAGATTGCTCACATAATAAAGTTGTAATTATCATTTAAAATAATGTTCAAAATTCCAACATATTCTTGTTGATTTTTGATATAATGTAAAAAAACAACAAAGGATTAAACATGAATAAACGAGAACGACTGGAAGAAATTACACGTTTGGTAAACAAAAAAGGTACTA
>NZ_JAOTGF010000025.1:0-28863 GCF_044427305.1 Streptococcus sp. 2021WUSS109 | reverse complement strand
CCAACTTAACTAAATACTCAAGGACTTCCTTACGGTTAATATAATCCTCTTTTATAGCTTTATTTGGTTTGCCTTTGAATACCTTCGTAAAAGGTAAAATCCTAAATCGGCGGTCAATAGCAGACTTGTCACCCTTCATTTTAGGTAAACCATTTGAAGATTGGATAATAGTCACGTTGAAACGAATGCTGTAGGGTTTACGACCTTTTTCTTCAATGGTCATGATGTCGCTGGTTGCAAGACTAAACATTTCTGACGTGTCTTTTATTTCCGCATCTTGTTGCACGTCATCACCAACAACAAGCAACTTACCTAGTAATATTGATGTTGAAAAGCGACTTTTTTCTAAGCCTGTGATTTTCAAGCTGGCCACATTCTCCATGCCTACCAGGTTTATAAGTAACTGCTGGAAAGTTCCTTTTCCTGTCCCACCTTCGCCAAATAGCCAAAAAATCTTGTGTAATGATTGGCCTGTAATACTGGCTTTTATAATTTGAATTGCAAGATTGTAAAGCTCTTGATCACCGTCAAATAATTCTAGTAACCACGCCGTAGGGGTCCACCCGTTTATATTAGGCTCCCTAGCAACTGGATTGTATTCTGTATCGATTTTTCTTGTTACTGTAATCTCTGGTGTTAATTTTTCAAAAGTTCCAGTCTTCCCGTTATAAAGTTGCTCGCCTATAACTGTAAAATCAGACTTGATTTTTCTAAGCGGGGCCTGTCTAGCGATTTTATATAAAATATCATAAGCTTGTTTCTCTGTGACACTTGGAAAAATCACGGCAATTAGATCCTGCAAAAATTCATTATCTTCAAGCCAAATTCCCTTATCCGGATCATAGTAGTATAAAGGTGCTTTTTGTCCCTGTGCTTCGGGCTTTATTCGGATAAAACGGACAAACTTTTGCAACATAAGCGCCACGCCCAGCGGTGTAGTTGGTAATGCCTTTTTGCTGGCTGTTTGGGCTTTTTCTATTGCCTTTTCAACTAGCTCCGTTTTTGTGATTTTTTCATCTTCAATCTTTTTCAATTCTTTAGGGTCAGATATAGCCTTGTCATAGGCTTCTTGATAAGCTTTTCCTTTTATCAGCTCACATTCATAGCTAAGTTGTCCCCTAGCTCCTTTTAGCGTTGTAAAAAAATAATCTTCAGTTGTCAAAGCCTTATTTTCCTCTTTTCCTTTTCTTTTTCAGTTTCTTCAGTTGTTGCTGTTCTTTGATATGCTCAAGGGTTGGGCGCCTATCTTTCCAGATATGTTCGTCAGCCATTCGGTAAGGTTGACCATAGCCCAGATAGGTTTGAAAGTTTGTCATTTCCTTTTTCCTCGTTTCTTTCTAAGTTTATTGGCTAACCGCCGTTGTTCCTGGTCATCAGTAACAAAATGGCGATTTTTTTCTTTTGATGTATGTACATTCTTCATTTTCCAGTTGCCCAGGCTCGTAGCTGGGTGCGTATTGTATTTACTCATTTTTCCACCCCCAAAAATATCAAAATATCACTCACCCTATAGAAGATTTTTCTAGTGTCTTCTAGTGGGGGCTGGTAACGTCTTAACCCATTATCTTCCCAACGTTTCAAGGTCTTATCCTTTATGCCTAGTTCATCTTTAACCTGTTGGGCTGTGATTAGTCCAAGTGTCCTTGGTTTGACTTTCTCACGCGCCTCCAGGTACTTTTCAACCATATCCAGCAAGCCATGAGTTAGATCATGCTCGCTCTCTCTGCTTAGGCTAAACATCTCTATACTTCCTCCAGTCTTCTAAGTCAGCAGTCAAGAGCGCGTGAATACGCTTATGCTCCTGGTCGTATTGCCGTTGTAATGGTAACACTCCGGCAAGTCGTTCCACTTCATTCTGGGGGATATAGTAGCCCCCTAGCTTGTTATCACGTCCACCACAAACGGGAATACCGTAGTCAACTATTAGCTGGCGGATATGTTCCCTAATGGTTCGAACGTCCAAGCCTGTCAGCTTCTCAATGTCTGGGGCGTTGATTGGCAAATCCATTCCAAGCGGTAGGAGCTTAAAAACTCTGTGTAAGTGTTCTGGTAGTTGTTTTTTTGTCATTCGTTTCCCCCTAATTGTAATATCTGCCCTGTGATTGAATATAGGCCCCGTAGTTCGCATTTGTCAGCCGTCTGGTATGATTACCCTCTGGCTTGATTTTGGGCTTGTCAGGGGCTTGGAAAGTACCTAAACCAACGCCAAACCAAAGAAAAAAGTTAATTGGTGTTAGTATGGCAAGCAATATCAAAGTTTGTTCAAAAGTTAGTGTCAGTTCTTCATTCATGTTTCAAATCCTCTCTGTATCCGTTAGTCAATTCTTTATGATCTGCAATAATCTTTTCTAAGGCCTGTAAAACGGTGTTAACAATAGCTGATGTCGTTGTTTGGTCATGTCCTGCAGTGGCAAGATCCAACACTTCACAAATATTAGTAAGCTGACCACAGAGCCCTTCATAATCTACTAAAATATCGTTAGTCTTATCTTTCATTCTCCAAAGCCCCCAATTCTTTAGCGTTGCCATTGTTCAAAAGTAAAAGGCAATTTTATCCAAACGATCATATAACTTTTCATTTTGCCTGTAAGCAATCCTGATGTATTTTCTTAGGTGCCAAGCGGTCCTTGTTGCATCATTGTCCTGGATAAACTGCAACCCTTCAAGCGTTAGATTACTCATTTCTAGCGCATTCATAATGTCGCTTAATTCATTTCCTAATTCCTCTAGCTGTTTGACGGTTAATAGTACGCTAGGAGTATGCTGTTGCTGTGAGTACTCCGCTAGGGCCTTTAGCCCGTTAGTGTTTTCTGTCATATTGTTTTTTCCTCGTTTATTAATTTTGTTTCTGTGTAATGGCCCTAGTGGGCTGTCTCCGTGAGTTAAAGATTTTTGAATGTTTTCTTGTAACCTTTTTTATCTAAAGCCTAGACTATTCCCAGCGGTTGCCTGCCTCAGACTTACCAGATAAGCCTGTGCCAAAATAATAGCCTTGCTGTGTGTAATTTTCTTAGGTTGGTTTAGGCTGCTCTGGGTCCATTGCAACCTAATGCCGATACCAGCACCTAATACTTTTCTACTCCAGTTTTAAGGGTTAGCGCCCTCTGTATGGTCAAAGTGTCCTAGATATGGTATAATCTAGCTATAAAATTTTTACTAAAACCCCTATAGCTTGCCTGCTGAATTGTGTTTTAGTTATTTACTTCAAAGGCTTTGCTGGTTGGTCCCCGTTAAGCCTTTTTTTGTTGCTCTCACGCGCCTGAGTGGGTACTATTAAGAATTGTGGTCAACCTATCAGCAAGCGCTCTCTTCTTGTCCACGTTCTCCGTTTCCGTAATTGCCTGTGCCAAAGCGTTGATATAATTCTGTTCTGCCTCTGCCAAAGTGCTAGGGGCTTTTATTGTGGGGTGTGTTGGTTCTTGAATTAGTTCACCTTGCATGTAGTAGCCTTGGGTTCTGATTTCTTTAAGTACCTGTTTGACCCAATGTTTAAACTCTTTGGCTTTTGGTTTCCGTGATTGGAAAAGCACTTCATATAGCCCTTGTTCAGTTAAAAACCAAACTGTCATTCCGCTGTTTATTAGGGTATGACTATTAGGGATACCCTTAATTTTTTCATCTTCATCAACCATTTTCAGCATTTTTGCTGTATTGTATTTCCCTTGTGCTGTCTTTTGATAATCAATCATTTCCGCTATGTCTCTAGCCATAAATAACGGATTTTCAAAATTTCCGTAAACGTCTAGGGCGTGACCGTTGAAGTTGTCTGTATAGATAACTTGTAGCAGCTCCCCCTGGTCATTCACTTCTTCAAAAATACTTACTTGCGTTGTCATGTCCTGCTTTACCTCTCTGTATAGATCATTGATTTTCTTTCTGCTGTCCTTGTTGGGTTGGTGTTTGCCCTGTGCCCACTTGTCAACCGTTCGGGGGTCTGTTCCGATACGTTGACCAATAGCAACCAAGTTCAACCCGTGAGTGGTTCGCATTTCTTCAATGACTTTACTGTAGTTCCTTCTCATTGCTTGCCTGCTCCTTTCTAACTGTAAAATAGTTCATCAATGGTTATATCTGGCTTAACCTCTGCGACAATGGTCTTGATTGCTTTCTTTTCCTTGTCATTGAATGGCGTTTTGCCTGTTTCTTTATTGTTGTATGACTGTAAAGAAATATCTAGCTTGACCGCCATAGCTTGCTGGGTTAGTCCTAACATGACCCGATAGCCTTTGAGTTTACTCATGTCATTCTCCTTTCTTTGAAAAATCCCCCTCCATAGATTGAAAGTGTGAAAGGTCGTGGAGGGGCATAGGATTTGACGTCATTTTTTGACGCAAACAAATCTTGATCAAGATTATAGCGTCATCTTTTGTCGTTATCAATAGCTTTTTGAATTTTTTTACGCCATTTTTTGATTTTTTTCTAATTCTTAGTTATAATCAACCTTGAAAGGTCGTGAAATTTATGAACAGATTGAAAGAATTAAGGCAAGAAAAAAAGCTATCTCAAAAAGAAATAGCCCTTGAATTACAAGTGCCACCTAGAACCTATCAACGCTGGGAAAACGGTGAAAGCCAAATCAAACCAGACAAAGCACAGGCACTCGCTGACCATTTTGGGGTAAGTGTCGGGTATTTGTTGGGGTATGATGTAAAATTATCAGATGCAAAAAAAGCCTTGCTCGAAAGTACCCAAAATTTAGAAGATAAAACAAAGCAAGCTTTTGAAGTTGCCAACTCAGTGTTTGTAGAACAAGTGACTGCTATCGAAGAGATAACTGATATATTGATTGACGGAATTAGTGCGGATAAGTTAAACAAACAAATTGTATTGGAAGCACTAAATCAAATAAAAGAATTCACTACAGAATTAGACGACGTGGTTAGTAAAATGACAGAATTTCAAGCCAAATATACTGCAGAACAAATTTTCAAGTATAGGCTTCAAAAGTCAATGGAAAACTCAACTATTCTCAACAGTGAAATCTAGGTTTTTCTATGTAGTATATTTTAGCAACCTTAGCAAACCTTAGCTTCTATATCGGCCGTATATTAGCATTTGTTAGCATTCGGCGCGTGATTACTAAACTACTAAATTTTATTATCTTAGAAAGGAAGACGATGAACGAATTACAATTTTTAATTTATACGGCTGACAATGATCAAGAGACGGCTAGTGTCATCATTCGTGGGGAAACTATCTGGGCTAGTCAGAAGGAAATGGCTCGCCTGTTTGATGTTTCTATTTCTTCAATTTCAAGACACTTAAAAAATATCTTTGAAGAGGGGGAACTAGAGGAAAAAGTGGTTGTTGCAAAAATTGCAAATACCACTCAACATGGTGCAATGGCTGACAAAACTCAAACAAAAGAAATCAGTTATTACAACCTAGACGCCATTATCTCAGTTGGTTATCGTGTCAACTCCCAAAAAGCTACCAAATTTAGACAATGGGCTACTTCTGTCCTACGTGAGTACATGATAAAAGGCTTTGCCATGGATGATGACCGCCTAAAACAAGGGGAAAATCTCCTAGAAAAAGACTACTTCCGTGAACTGCTTGAGCGTGTGCGGTCAATCCGCGCCAGTGAACGACGAATTTGGTTACAAATCACAGATATTTTTGCTGAAATATCTATAGACTATGACCCTAAAAGCACCCTAACAAAGAATTTCTATGCTGATGTCCAGAATAAATTCCACTATGCTATCACTGGCCAAACTGCTGCGGAAATTATCTATACAAAAGCAGACCATACAAAAGAAAATATGGGACTGACAACATGGAAAAACTCCCCAGACGGGCGTATTCTGCAAGCAGATACCTTGGTAGCAAAGAACTATCTAACCGCTGATGAAATCCGTTCTCTTGAAAGAGGTGTGTCAAGCTACTTTGATTACTTAGAAAGACAGATTGAACAACGAAAAGCCCAAACCATGGCCCAACTCGCTGAAAGCATTGACCGCTTTTTGACTTTCCAAGAATACGATATTTTACAAGGACACGGGAAGATCTCAACACAATCCGCCAAAGATAAAGCAAAAGCAGAATATAAACTGTTTAACAAGACGCAAAAAATAAATTCTGACTTTGAAAAATCACTAAAGAGACTGACAGATAAATAAAGATTTTTTATCTTTTCTGGTTTCTGGTGCGTGCTATCAGCCTATAATCTTTATACCCTGTCAAACGCTCCAAAATCGTCTGTATTCGCTTTTAACTTGTGACTAGTATTTTACTACCCACCAAAAACAAACGAAAATAGGGCTATTCTCGTAGCTCTACGCATGATAAAACCTTTATAGCTTGCCTGCTGATGGAAAGGATATATCATGAAAATAACTGAAGTAAAAAAGAAAAACGGTGCTACTGTGTACCGCGCTAGTGTATATCTGGGAGTTGACCAGGTAACGGGTAAGAAAGTAAAGACCAAAGTAACGGGTCGGACACATAAGGAGGTTAAGCAGAAAGCCCAACAAGAAAAAATAGCCTTCCAACAAGACGGATTCACCAGGTTTCAAGCCACGTCAATAGCAAGTTATCAGGAATTGGCTGAACTATGGTGGGAAAGTTACAAATACACTGTTAAACCAAACACGCAAGACAATATTAAGAGACTGCTAGATAACCATGTTTTGCCACTCTTTGGGGGCTATAAGCTCGATAAGTTAACCGCCCCACTCATTCAAAGCATAATTAACAAACTAGCTGACAAGACTAACAAGGGGGAGCTTGGGGCTTATCTGCATTATGACAAGATCCACGCCCTTAACAAGCGTATATTACAGTATGGTGTGACTATGCAAGCAATATCTTCTAACCCTGCGCGTGATGTCGTCCTACCTCGTAACACTCAAAAAGCTAAGAGAAAAAAGGTCAAGCATTTTGAAAATCAAGACCTAAAAAAGTTTCTCGACTACCTGGGAGGGTTAGACCTGACCAAGTACAGAAATCTATATGAAGCCACCCTATACAAGTTCTTACTGGCCACTGGTTGCCGTATCAATGAAGCCCTAGCGCTTAGCTGGTCTGATATTGACCTGGAGAATGCAACTATCAGCATTACCAAGACACTAAACCACCTCGGGCAAATCAATAGCCCAAAATCAAAAGCAAGCTATCGGGATATAGATATAGACCAGGCAACCATTGCCATATTGAAAGCCTACCAGCTTAGACAAATTCAAGAGGCTTGGAAGTTAGGACGAACTGAAACGGTTGTATTTTCGGACTTTATCCATGACTACCCCAATAATAAGACTCTGGCCACACGGCTGAGAACTCACTTCAAGCGTGCTGGAGTATCTAACATTGGTTTTCACGGTTTCCGTCATACACACGCTAGCTTACTGCTTAACTCTGGAATACCTTACAAGGAATTGCAACACCGTCTAGGTCATTCCACTCTATCCATGACAATGGATATTTATAGCCATCTCTCAAAAGAGAACGCAAAAAAAGCCGTCTCGTTTTACGAAACAGCACTAAAAGCACTCTAGGGGGAGCAAAAAGGGGAGCAAACCCAGAAATCAACATTTTAAGACAAAGCGAAAAGCCCACTGTTGTAGGCTTTCTGTAAGATATTTCTTAAAATTAGAGCATTTTGTTGTAGAATTCTACGACAAGAGCTTCGTTGATTTCTGGGTTGATTTCGTCGCGTTCTGGCAAGCGAGTCAATGAACCTTCAAGCTTTTCAGCATCGAATGATACGAAAGCTGGACGACCAAGAGTTGCTTCAACAGCTTCAAGGATAGCTGGAACTTTGATTGACTTCTCACGAACTGAGATAACTTGACCAACTTCAACGCGGTATGAAGGAATATCAACGCGTTTGCCGTCAACAAGGATATGACCGTGGTTTACGAATTGACGTGCTTGACGACGAGTAGTTGCCAAACCAAGACGGTAAACTACGTTGTCCAAACGACGCTCCAAAAGAAGCATGAAGTTGAAACCAAGAGTACCTTGTTTGATTTTAGTAGCTTGTACGAACAAGTTACGGAATTGTTTTTCACCCAAACCGTAAGAGAAACGCAATTTTTGTTTCTCAGCCAATTGCAAACCGTATTCTGACAATTTAGAACGGTTGTTTGGTCCGTGTTGACCTGGTACGTAGTTACGACGTGCCAATTCTTTACCTGTACCTGTCAATGACAAGCCAAGACGACGAGCTTGTTTCCAAGATGGTCCTGTATAACGTGACATTTGTTATGTCCTCCTAAAATAAAAATTTCCGTCATTTCGTTTCTCTTTTATTACGTCGTTAAGTCGGCTTGGCATACCTCAGTATAGCCTGCCCCTCCTTGCCTAGTACTAAAAGGAAACAAAAAGACTTGTTTATAGGAAATAACGTTTTAAGCAAACCTGATTCGTGCAGGAGGCCTTCATCGAAACAGCAACGATTACTTTTCTTGCTGACCTTCTGTTGACGAGCTTCATTTTGCCCTGCTGTTATTTCGCACAAAGACTAGTATAGCACAAAAAAAAGGCTCTGTAAAGCCTCATATAGCGATTAATCCAAATAATGAATCAAAATCTTTTCTGTCAAAATGTCTGAGTAAGTATAAGATTCCACAAAGGTATTGTTTGGATCTTCAAATTCAACGATAAAGAGAGACTGATAAACCTCCACAATACGCCCCTGCTTATTCTTCTCACGCTTACGACCATTTTCAAGGGTCAATTCAACAATTTGTCCCTCATGGTCTTTAATATCTTGTTTGATTTGCTTCATTTTAGCAACATCTGTAAATGCATCACTCATTCTCTATCCATCCTCTCTCTTGGAAATACTTGCAAATTTATTGTATTCTTTTTGGAACATGAGTTCCACGGTACCACGCGCACCGGAACGGTTTTTCTCGATGATGACTTCAACCGTATTGTTAGGAATGCCGCCATCTTCCTGCTCACCGCGCTCATAGTAATCATCACGATATAAGAAGGCAACGATATCGGCATCCTGCTCGATAGATCCCGATTCACGAATATCTGACAGAACGGGTCTCTTATCCTGACGTTGCTCAACTCCACGCGACAACTGACTGAGGGCGATAACAGGAACTTTCAATTCCTTGGCCAAAATCTTCAGCTGACGGGAAATCTCAGAAACCTCTTGTTGTCGGTTTTCACGACCTGTTCCCGTAATCAATTGAAGATAGTCAATCAAGATCAAGCCCAGATTGCCCGTTTCCTGAGCCAACTTACGTGAACGCGAACGAATCTCTGTAATCTTGATACCAGGCGTATCGTCGATATAAATACTCGCACGCGCCAGGTTAGCTTGAGCCACCATGTACTTATTCCATTCTTCCTGTGTCAAATGCCCCGTACGAATAGCCCTCGAATTGATAACTCCCTCAGAAGCGAGCATACGGTCAACCAAGCTTTCTGCACCCATCTCCAAAGAGAAGATAGCAACTGTCAAACCCAGTTTTGTACCGATATTTTGTGCAATATTGAGAGCAAATGCCGTCTTACCAACCGCAGGACGAGCCGCAAGAATAATCAACTCTTCCTCATGCAGACCCGTTGTCATGGCATCAAGAGCAGGATAACCAGTTGCAATCCCTGTAATATCCGACGTCTGCTTAGCACGAGTTTCAAGGTTGTCAAAGTTGATATTCAAGACATCATCAATCCGCTTGAAACCACTTCGACTGGCTCCCTCACCGACATCAATCAAAGCTTTTTCAGCATTGGCAATAATGTCATCTGAACCATCCGCACCCTCATAAGCCTGATTAACTGCATCCGTTAAACGGGCAATCAGTTTACGGAGATTAGACTTTTCAGCAACAATCTTGGCATAGAATTCCGCATTGGCTGCCGTCGGCACGGAACTAATGATTTCAGCCAAATAGGCCAAGCCACCAATATTTTCCAAATCACCATGGTTCACTAAATAGTTACGCATGGTAGTCGCATCAATTGCCTCATTTCTATCAGAAAGAGCAATCATAGCTTTAAAAATTAGCTTATGAGCATGTTTGAAAAAATCTTCAGCTTCGATGTATTCACGAACGAAGACCAGCTTGCCTTCATCAAGGAAAATAGCTCCTAATACCGATTGTTCAGCTAGAATATCCTGCGGTTGCACCCGCAATTCATCCAACTCTGCCAAGATCTCACCTCCTCACTGGCTAGATAAATAATTAAGCTTCCTTAATACTCAAATTAATGATGCCTGTTACATCTTGATAGATTTTAACTGGTACATCAATGAGACCAATCGCACGAATTGGGTGATCCAGCTGAATATGGCGTTTATCAATCTTGATGCCAAATTGCTTGTCCAATTCTTCAGCAATTTTCTTGCTGGTAATAGAACCAAAGGTACGACCATCTGGACCAACTTTTTCGACAAATTTCACTAAAGTAGCTTCCTCAGCCAGCTTAGCCTTGATAGCCTCTGCTTCTGCAATCATCTCTGCATGAGCCTTTTCCTTAGATTTTTCCTGACCACGAAGGGCGCTGATCGCTTGGTTTGTTGCTTCCTTAGCCAAATTTTTCTTGATCAAGAAATTTTGGGCATAACCTGTTGGAACTTCCTTAATCTCACCCTTTTTACCTTGACCTTTAACATCTGCTAAAAAGATTACTTTCATATCTGTTCTCCTAATTTCCATTTATTTCTTCGCGGATTTTATCCGTCAACTTTTCACATACTTCTGCGATTGTCTGGTCATATACCTGAGCGGCAGCTAGGTTAAAGTGGCCACCTCCACCCATTTCTTCCATGATGCGTTGAACATTGATTTTACTATGACTCCTTGCAGAAATAGATACATACCCTTTGGTATTTCTTGTTACAACGAATACCGCCTCAATTCCTGCCATGTCCAATATTGTATTGGCAGCCTTGCTCGGAATAATATTATCGTATTCTTTAGTATCATCTGCACACGCAATAACAACATTGGACTCAATTCTCTGCCCACTTAAAATCAGTTCATTGATTTGACGATATTCCTCAAAATCTGTCGCAGCAATCTGCTGAATTTCCAAGCTATCGCTACCACGAGTCCGCAAGTAACTAGCCACATCAAAAGTACGACTGGTCACACGAGATGTGAAATTTTTTGTATCAAGCATAATCCCAGCCATCAATAAACTAGATTGAATGCGATTAAGCTTATGGTGTTTGTCATTCTGGAACTGAATTAATTCCGTTACTAACTCACTCGCAGAACTAGCACCACTCTCTATATAAGTCAAAACTGCATTATTTGGAAAATCTGTATCGCGACGATGATGATCAACCACCACAACCTGGGTAAATTGGTCATAGAAATCCTTATCCAAAGTCAAGCCAATCTTTGAATGATCTACCATGATTAACAATGACTGGAAAGTGACCATCTTCATGGCTTCCTCAACCGTTAGCAAATTAGAACAATTTTCATCACTCAACTTCTTGATGGCACGTGCAATATCTGGTGCCATTTCATCTGGATTATACACCGTATAGGCATTGTTCATAATATTTTGAGCAAAGTACTGCATGCCGACCGCGGATCCAAGCGCGTCCATATCTAAATTACGATGTCCCACCACAAAAACAGCATCAACCGATTTGAGTTTATCTGATACAGCAGTCATCATAGCACGAGTCCGCGTACGTGTTCGTTTAACGGAAGAAGCCGAGCCACCGCCAAAGAAAAGTGGCTGTTTACTCTCATCATTTTCCTTGACCACAACCTGGTCTCCACCACGAACCTCAGCCATATTGAGATTTTGGAGCGCAACCTGTCCGATTTGGTGATGATTTTCATTACCATACGCCAATCCCATACTCAAAGTCAAACCTAAATCTAACTTTTTAGCCTCCTCGCGGAACTTATCAATAACTGAAAACTTATTCTCTATCAATTTTTCCAACACAGCATAATCTGTAAAGAAATAGAATCGATCCATTGTGCCGCGTCGGTAGTAGATACCGTAATCATGGCAAAATTCCGAAACAAATTGAGCCAAGAAGGAATTGACTTGGCTAATTTGAGAATCAGTTATAGCATCCTCAAGCTCATCATAGTTATCAACTGAAATAATCCCTATAACAGGACGGCTTCCGATCAAACTATTTGTCGCTGAATACTCTGTCGACGCATCAAAAAAGTAAAATAACCCTTGATCAAAATCAACGTTAACAGCGTATCTCTTGCCTGAAAAGTTTGCATAAATTCGCTCCTCATCCAGACCAACGTCAATAATTTCACGTAGTTTTTTTTGATCAAACTCACCATTTTCTTGAGCAAAAATCAGCTCAGCAAAGGGATTAAACCATTCTACCTGATTACTATCTGGTCGAACTTTGATAACTCCCACTGGCATTTTATCCAAGAGCATCATCAAACCAGAATTGGCCTGATTATTGAGATATTCAATCTGTTCTAGCTCACTAAATTCATAAGAATGTTTTTGATAAATAAACAGCGCAATCAACACCAGTAGGCTGATGAGTAGCGCAAAAACTGTACTGGCACCAATTGGAAAAAATCGGTGGACAAGAGCCACCAACCCAAATAAAATGACACCTATCATGACAAAGTGAATTGTCGAAAATCGAAATCTTTTCATCACTAACCTCTGCCTGCCATTCTACCATAAATTCAGTAAAAAAGCTACTTTTCACATGATTTTAAAGTAGTTGACATATAGCTGACATACAGCGAAAAGAACAGCCTTAGTGACTGTCCTTTGATTTGTTTTTAGAAATGGAACGACTGCGTCCTTCCAAGTAGACCATGAGAATGGATATATCCGCTGGATTGACACCGGAAATCCGACTAGCCTGGCCAATGGTTTCTGGTGAAATCAGCTTGAATTTCTGGCGAGCCTCGGTCGCAATGGAGTCAATATCATCCCAGTCAATGTCGGCTGGAATGCGTTTTTCTTCCATACGTTTCATCTTCTCCACCTGATCCAAGGCCTTGGCAATGTAGCCCTCGTACTTGACCTCTGTTTCAATCAATTCAATGGTCTTGGCGTCCAAATCCTCTGCCGCAGGACCGATAAAGGCTACCGCATCTGCGTAAGTCACATCTGGACGACGCATGAATTCCTTAGCAGTCAAAGCGTCTGTCAAGGGATTGAAGCCCATAGCTACAACTTTTTCGTTGGTTTCCTTGATTGGCTTGAGTTTGATAGACTCCAAACGCTTCATTTCATTGTCAAATTGGTTTTTGTGAATCTGGAAGACCTGCCAGCGTTTATCATCTACCAAGCCAACCTGACGACCAATCTCCGTCAGTCGCATATCAGCATTGTCATGACGCAGAATCAAGCGGTATTCTGCCCGACTGGTCAAGAGGCGGTAAGGCTCCACCGTTCCCTTAGTTACCAGGTCATCAATCATAACGCCGATATAGCCGTCGCTTCGTTTCAAAATCAGCTCAGGCTTGCCCTGCACCTTGAGGGCTGCATTGATACCAGCAACGATTCCCTGACCAGCTGCTTCTTCATAGCCTGATGTTCCGTTGGTCTGACCTGCTGTGAAAAGCCCTGAAATCTTCTTGGTTTCAAGCGTCGCCCGCAACTGATGAGGCATAACCATATCGTACTCAATGGCATAGCCCGTCCGCATCATCTGGGCATTTTCCAAACCTTTAATGGAGTGGATTAAGTCCTGCTGCACATCTTCTGGCAGACTGGTTGACAGCCCTTGAACATAGATTTCGTCTGTATTGCGACCTTCTGGCTCTAAGAAAAGCTGGTGGCGTTCCTTATCCGCAAAACGGACAATCTTGTCCTCGATTGACGGACAATAACGGGGACCAATCCCCTTAACAATTCCTGAAAACATGGGTGCCCTGTGAAGATTGCTGTTGATAATCTCGTGGCTGGTGGCGTTGGTATAGGTCAACCAGCAAGGGATTTGATCCTGCAAATAGTCCTCATCCTTGGACAAGAATGAAAAGTGATTTGGCTTTTCATCACCTGGTTGAATCTCGGTTTCTTCGTAGTTAATGGTACGAGCATTGACACGCGGTGGTGTCCCTGTCTTGAAACGACCAATTTCAAGTCCCAATTCTTTCAGATTATCCGCCAGCGTGATAGAAGCTAGGCTATTGTTAGGACCTGACGAATACTTGAGGTCACCGATGATAATCTCACCACGCAAGGCTGTACCCGTCGTCACCACAACTGCCTTGGCTGAAAATTTCTGGTTGGTAGCCGTGCGGACACCGATAACCTTGCCGTCTTCCACTAAAATCTCATCAATCATGGTTTGACGCAGGGTCAGATTTTCCTGACGCTCCACCGTCCGCTTCATCTCTGCTGCGTACTCTGCCTTATCTGCCTGAGCCCGCAAGGCACGAACAGCCGGTCCCTTGCCCATATTGAGCATCTTCATCTGGATATAGGTCTTGTCAATGTTGCGACCCATTTCGCCACCCAAGGCATCAATTTCTCTTACCACAATCCCCTTGGCAGAGCCACCAATGGAGGGATTACAAGGCATAAAGGCCACCATATCCAAGTTAATAGTTGCAAGCAAGGTCTTACAGCCCATGCGGCTGGCTGCCAATCCTGCTTCTACACCCGCATGCCCCGCTCCGATCACGATGACATCGTAGTTTTCTGCAAATGTGTGTGTCATGTTGTTTTCTCCTTCATATTCATGATGTGTTTGGCTTGCCCATTCCAGTTTGGCAATTCTTGAGCCAGAAAGGCTGGCACGATATCTAGGTTGACAAGTTTGTCAAGTTCAATCCATTCACATGTTTGTTTTAATTGGCCTTCAATCATCTTCTCAGGGATTTCTCCAATAGGCTCCACAATAAAATGAAACTCGATATTGTGAAAGTCTATGCCTTCCTGTGTAAACTTATTTTCGACAACAAAAGCCAGTTGGTTGACACGGCTGTCAACCCCTAATTCTTCTTTGACTTCTCGAACAACCGCATCTTGTGCAGTTTCGTTGACTGCAATCGCACCGCCAATGGTATAATAACGCCCCTTAGAGTCCTTGGTGAGAAATATTTTTCCGTCTTTTATAATCAGTGCCGTCGCCCGAACACCGAAGATCTGATTGTCAATTCTGGTCCTAAAATCCATTCTTCCTTCTCTTTTCTAAAATTTCATTTAGATAGGCTAGCTTTCCCAATTAATAAAATGCTGCAACTGTCCCTTCCAGCCAGCTAGCTCCGTCTTGAGAAAAGCAGGATTGAGGTCAAGATTTTTCAAGTCTGTAAAAGCAATCCACTCACACTGGCGGATAGAATCACCTTCTTCCAGATAGGCAATTGGCTCAGACAGTGGGGTAACAAGATAAAGAAATTCGATCTGATGGTAAGATTTCTCCTGCAAGTTAAACTGATTTTCAACAATAAAAGCTAGCGGTCCAACCTCCACATCAATTCCAAGTTCTTCTTGCATTTCCCGTTGCACAGCCTCTTTGGTTGTTTCGCCAAGCTTAATAGCACCACCCAAGGTGTAATAGTTCCCCTCCGGTGCCCTTACAAGAAATAGTTTCTCATCTTTTACTAACAATCCCGTCGCACGAACACCGAAGATTTGATTGTCGTGTCTCGTTCTGAAATCCATCTTCTCTCCCCAATCGCAAAAAATAGCCAAAACTCTCGAAAATTGCAGGACAAAAAAGCCTACAATTCCCATGAGCTTTGACCATCATGATAATTGTTACTCTTATTCTATCAAAAGATTTGTAGAATTTCAAATCTAGTGTTACGCTAACGTTTCAATATATTCTAAGCCCCAAGCCTCAACAGCATCCAGTACCGAACGAAATTTTTCGCCCATCTCAGTCAAGCTATACTCTACACGAGGGGGGACTTCTGCATAGACCGTGCGACTAATAATGTGATCCTCCTCCAATTGTCTAAGGTGTCTTGTTAACATGGTTTGAGTAATACCTGGAATCAGTCGCTGTAATTCATTGAAGCGTTTCGTTCCTGTACTGAGTTGGTAGATAATCACCAATCCCCACTTACCAGTCAAGACTTTTTGTGTTGTTGCAAAAGGGCAAATACCATATTCACTAACTTTTTTCAAAAAAATTCTCCTTTATTTATCACAATAGTATCACTTTTGATACCAACGAATGCAAAAGTACCTACTTGCATAATGGAATGCTTCAGCTATAATTGTACTATATCAAAAAAATTGGAGGACATCAAATGTCAACAAACTTGGAAATTTTTAATGCCTATAACAATGCTCTCATCGCTGGTGATTTTGCAGCTCTTTTTGAAACAATGGCTAATGACATTATCTGGCATCAACCCGGAAATCATTCAACATCTGGTGCTAAAATTGGTAAGGAAGTACTCGGAGCACATCTAGCAACTTTCGCCGAAAAAACAAATGGAACTTTCAAAGTAGTGACAAACTGGGTATCCGATAATGATACTCTTGTTGCCGCTAACGTAACATTCCTCGGTACTCGAACAGATGGTGAAGAACTAAACATGAATGGCATCGATCTTTTCCGTATGGAAGATGGCAAAATCAAGGAAGTTTGGCTCTTCTCAGCCGACCAAAAAGCCGAAGATGCTTTCTGGGGATAAGATAAAAAGCTTAGCATGAGGGTGCTAAGCTTTTATTTTTGATTAAATATACTGACAAGCCACCCCATCCTTGTAGGCCATGTCGATCATGCCACCGCCCAGACATTCTTGTCCGTCGTAGAAAACAACGGCTTGTCCTGGTGTGATTGCTCGTTGTGGCTCTGCAAAGATAACTTCTGCCTTGTCACCTTTTACCTTGACAGTTACTTGACTATCTGGTTGACGGTAGCGGAATTTAGCTGTGCATTCCAGCGTGAATTCTTCAGGCATATCACGTGTAAAGTGCACTTGACTAGCCTGTAAAGAAGTTGACATCAAGGACTCATGATAGAAGCCCTGACCGACATAGAGGATATTTTTTGATAGGTCTTTTCCGACAACAAACCAAGGCTCATTGTCCCCACCGATTTGTCCTCCGATACCAAGCCCGCCCCGCTGACCAATGGTATAGTACATAAGGCCTGTATGTTCTCCCATGTCACGACCGTCAACCGTCATCATCCGGCCGGGCTGGGCTGGCAAATACTGCCCTAAAAATTCTTTGAAGTTCTTTTCACCGATAAAGCAGATGCCTGTCGAGTCTTTCTTTTTAGCGGTCGCCAAGCCTGCTCGCTCTGCTATTTCCCTTACCTGAGGCTTTTGTAAATGGCCAAGCGGAAACATGGTTTTCTGCAGTTGTTCCTGTGAGAGTTGGCTAAGGAAATAGGTCTGATCCTTGCCATTGTCTGCCCCACGTAGCATATGGACAGTACCGTCCTCGTCGCGTGACACCTGAGCGTAGTGACCTGTCGCCACATAGTCCGCACCCAAGTTCATAGCGTAATCCAAGAAAGCCTTGAACTTGATTTCCTTGTTACACATGACATCTGGATTGGGTGTGCGTCCTGACCGATACTCTGCTAGGAAGTACTCAAATACGCGATCCCAATACTCTTTTTCAAAGTTGACAGAGTAATAAGGAATGCCGATTTGGTCTGCAACAGCAGCCACATCCTTGTAATCTTCTGTTGCTGTACAGAAGCCATTTTCATCCGTGTCGTCCCAGTTTTTCATGAAGATGCCGATCACATCGTAGCCCTGCTCTTTGAGCAAGAGAGCCGTAACCGATGAATCCACACCGCCACTCATACCGACAACAACACGGGTTTTAGAATTGTCAATTGACATAATCTTCTCCCATCTTTTCGTAGAAATAACGATTTGAAGGTCGTATTCCAAAATTTGATTATCCAAAAACGATTGACGATTTTGAACAACTTGTATTATACCATACAAAAAGGGTAAGCGATAGAATTTTAACATAAGAAAACACATTCATCTAGGCATATTCTCTAACTGGAAAATTTGATATAATAGTACCAAGAAAAACGTGAGGATTACTATGACAAACTTAAAATTTCAGTCGGTCTTTGATATTATTGGACCTGTTATGATTGGTCCATCTTCTAGTCACACAGCTGGTGCGGTCCGAATTGGGAAAATTGTGTCTTCCATCTTCGGCGATGAGCCGACAGAGGTGGAATTTCAACTCTACAATTCCTTTGCCAAGACCTATCGTGGTCACGGTACGGATGTAGCCTTGGTAGCAGGTATTCTGGGCATGGATACGGATGATCCCCGCATTCCTGACTCTCTTGATATTGCAAGAGAACGAGGTATTAAGGTTTACTGGCGTGTCAACAAGGACAGCAATACCCCCCATCCCAATACCACCCGAATCATCATTAAAAATGATAAGAAGTCTATCTCAGCAACGGGCGTTTCCATTGGTGGAGGCAATATCCAAGTGACCGAACTCAACGGCTTCTCAGTCAACCTGAACATGAACACACCAACCATTATCATCGTTCACCAGGATGTTCCAGGTATGATTGCGAAAGTGACCGATGTTCTTTCTAAGTATGACATCAATATCGCTCAAATGAACGTGACACGTGAAAAAGCTGGCGAGAAAGCCATTATGATTATCGAAGTGGATGCTCGCCAATGTGAAAATTCTATTGCAGAAATTGAAAAAATTCCACACCTGCACAATGTAACCTTCTTCAACTAGAAAGAGAAAGACATGTTTTATACTATCGAAGAATTAGTTCAGCAAGCAGACAACTTTTCTGGTAATGTAGCTGAACTCATGATCGCGACTGAAATTGAACTGACCGGTCGTAGCCGAGAAGAAATCTTGACAATCATGTCAAGAAACTTGACAGTCATGAAAGCGTCGATTGTTGACGGCTTGACAGAAAGCAAGTCCGTTTCTGGATTGACAGGAGGCGATGCTGCCAAGTTAGATGCCTATATGAAATCTGGTAAAACCCTGTCAGATTCCGCCGTCCTATCCGCCGCAAGAAATGCCATGGCTGTCAATGAGTTGAACGCCAAAATGGGCTTGGTCTGTGCAACCCCAACTGCTGGCTCTGCTGGTTGTCTACCAGCTGTGCTAGGAGTTGCTATTGAAAAGCTCAATTTGACAGAAGAACAGCAACTTGACTTCCTATTTACAGCTGGAGCCTTTGGACTAGTTATCGCCAACAACGCCTCCATCTCAGGTGCAGAAGGAGGCTGTCAGGCAGAAGTCGGATCTGCCTCTGCTATGTCTGCCGCAGCCCTGACACTGGCAGCAGGTGGAACTCCCTACCAAGCCAGCCAAGCCATCTGCTTTGTCATAAAAAATATGCTGGGTCTGATTTGCGATCCCGTCGCTGGTCTGGTAGAAGTCCCTTGTGTCAAACGTAATGCAATGGGAGCAAGCTACGCCATGGTAGCTGCCGATATGGCACTGGCAGGAATTGAATCAAAAATCCCTGTTGATGAAGTCATCAACGCTATGTACCAAGTGGGATCTGCCCTACCAACCGCCTTCCGTGAAACTGCCGAAGGAGGCCTTGCAGCTACACCGACGGGTCGTCGCCTTGCTCAAGAAATTTTTGGAGAAGATTGACAATAATGTAAACCAAAAAGGACCGTAACGGTCCTTTTTCTTATTATGGCTTCGGGCTAGTTTTCTCATAGAGAAAAACAAGAAAACTACTACCTATGCTGGTGGCTAGCAAGGCTTTGAGCTTCTATTTTTTTCCTGTTATAATCTAATTTGTCAAGTTAAATAAAGGAGGAGTAAACTAGTCCAGTGGACTAGTTTAGCATGGTTAAAACCGTTACAGTTTATCACATACCAAATGTATGTCACTCCTAAGTACCGCAGAAAATCCATTTACTAAAAAATTAGACGGGACTTAATTGATATTTTCCATCACCTATGTCCATACAGCGTGGAAATCAAAAGTTTTGGGCTAGAGGCTACTATTCAGTTCCGTTGGACTGAACGAAAAAGCAGTTGTGAAATACATTCGTGAGACAGAAAAAGTCTAGCATCGTGCTAGACCTCTTCTAATTTATCTTAGTACCAACCATTTGCCAACCAGAAAGCCTTGGCTGCAGACCATGAACCATAGCGACTAGCAACATAAGCATCTGCTACACGCTCTTGGTTTTCTGGTGAGTAATCACCATTCAAGTAAGTATTTGTCAACTGGTAACGACCAATGTAGATACCGTTACGGGCATCATAGCTACCGCTTGATTCCTTCATTGCAATCCATTCTTTTGCTGCTGCATCTTCAGCACTCAAATTTGAAGAATAGGTGCTAGTTGTTATTGTTGCAGTAGAAGTTGATGTTGATTGAGTTTGTTCAACTGAACTCTCTACTGCCTTCACTGTCACATCTCCCAATTCGATAACTTGACCGACATGGATAAAATCTAAGTTGGTAATCTTATTCTGCTCTGCTAATTTTTCAACAGTAGTATTGTATGTTTCAGCAATTTCAGACAGGGTATCACCAGACTTTACAGTATAGGTTTCTGCACTGACTACACCCGCAGTTAAAAGGGAGATTCCCGCTACCAAACCAGCAATAGTTGTTTTTAAGTTTTTCTTTAATGTAATGTTCATAATAGTCACATTCCTTTCTGTCATGTGTCTATCATACCCTCTAACTATTACTTAGACTTTGTGAAATTGTTACAAATATTACAGAAAAATTGAGATTAGACAATAAAAACGCTATTTCTAGCGTTTTTTACTTATTTTTTCAATATAAATAAGAGTCCGGCTAAAGCTAACATAACTAAAATTGCTAACGTATCTGCTAACTTCCATTCCAAAATCCGGTACTTGGTTCTCCCATCTCCGCCTTGATACCCACGCGCCTCCATCGCCGTTGCAAGAGCATCTGCCCTCTTAAAACTTGATGCGAATAACGGAATCAAAATAGGAATAACTGACTTTACCTTCTGAATAAGATTTCCCTCATTAAAGTCCACTCCACGAGCTCTCTGAGCATTCATAATCCGAGTGGTATCATCCATCAAGGTCGGTACAAAACGCAAGCTCATGGACAACATCAAACCAATTTCATGCACAGGAACTTTAAATTTCTTCAAAGGTGCAAGCCCCGACTCAATACCATCAGCCAAGCTAAGGGGTGTCGTCGTCAAGGTCAATAGGGTTGAGAAGAAAATAATCAAAACAAAGCGAACAAAAATAATCGCCGCCTGTTGCAACCCTTCTACAGATAATTTAAAAATCCAAAACTCCCATAGAATGGTCGCTCCAGGTGTAAAGAAAACCTGGAAGAAAGTTGTAAATAGAATAATTCCTATCATCGGTTTCAAACCATTAATAAAAAATGATAAGCGAATACGAGATAAAACAACCATTCCTAAAACAAATGCTATCAACAAGGCATTGGTGACCAAATTATTGGCCCAAAAAATCATCAATAGAAATCCAAACATTGCTAAAAGCTTGCTTCTTGGATCCAAGCGATGAATAATTGAATCTCCAGGAATATAGCGACCTAAAATTAATTTATCCATGTGTCACCATCCCCGTAAATTCTTCAATTGTAATAGGAAGACGTTCAAATACAAAACCTCTTCTCTCCAAATTAGCTGCAAACTTAGTAATCTTAGGCACTCCCAACTGAATACTCTCTAAAAAATCTACCTCTTGAAAAATATCGACTGGTTTACCAGAACGGACCAGCTTTCCCTTTTCCATAATGTAAACAAAATCAGCATAGTTAGCCACATCGTCCATCAAATGAGTTACCAAAACGATTGTCATGCCTGATTCATGAAGCTTTTTGAAAATATCCATCAATTCCTGACGACCCGCAGGATCCAATCCAGCCGTTGGTTCATCCAAAACTAAGATACTTGGTTCCATTGCCAGAATCCCAGCAATAGCTACCCGACGCATTTGACCACCAGATAGTTCAAAAGGACTACGCTCAAACAAGCTCTCATCAATTCCAACCAAGGCCAACTTTTCACGCGCAATCGTTTCAGCCTCTTCCTGAGAAACTCCGAAATTTTGTGGACCAAAAGCAACGTCTTTTAAGACCGTTTCATCAAACACTTGACTTTCAGGAAATTGGAACACCAGCCCCACTTTCTTCCTTACTTGCTTAATATCCTTATTTTCAGACGTCGCTGTAATCACAACATCATCAATGACTACTCTTCCTTCTGTTGGTACATTTAATCCATTCAAGAGTTGTAAAATCGTTGATTTACCCGAACCCGTATGCCCAATAAGGGCCGTGTAAGAGCCATCAACAATCTCCAAATCCACACCAAAAAGCGCACGCCCCTCAAAAGGAGTGCCAACTTGATAGGTATAGCTTACTTCTTGGAGATCAATTCCCATAAAGTTTCCTCTAATTCTTCCTCTGTAAAATAGCGGAGCGGTAAATCAAGTCCAGTCTGGCGCAAAGATGAAGCCAGTTCTATCGTAAACGGTCTATCCAAGTCTAAATCTACCAAATCTTCTCGCATAAATAGTTCATTTGGAGTGCTAATTGATTCAACCTGTCCATTTTTCATCACGATAACTCGGTCACTCAATGCAACCTCATCCAAATCATGTGTTATAGAGATAACCGTCATACCATGACGCTCCTTAATTTCACGGACAATCTTAATCAAGTCGAGACGACCTTCTGGATCCAACATAGACGTAGCCTCATCCAAAATAATAATTTTAGGGCGCAAGGCCACCACTCCAGCAATCGCCACCCTCTGCTTCTGACCACCAGATAAACGAGCAGGCTCACGTGTTTTGAAATCAGTCATTCCAACCAATTCCAAAGCTTCGTCAACTCGACTACGCATCTCCTCCAAAGGGATTCCCTGATTCTCTAAACCAAATGCAACATCATCTTCAACTGTAGCGCCTACAAATTGGTTATCTGGATTTTGAAAAACCATACCAATCAAGCGTCGCTTATTCCATACATTATCAATGATTAAGGCATCACCGTCAATATAAATATCACCTGATTCAGCTTCCAACAAACCATCAATCAAACGAACTGTTGTTGATTTACCCGAACCATTATGTCCAATAATAGACAACCATTCTCCCTGTTTCACGTGAAACGAGACATCATTTAGGGTATAGCGTTCATCCTCTTGGTTGTATTTATATTTAAGATTTTTTACTTCGATAATATTTGTCATCATTTAAAAGTATCTTTGAATAAGTAAGAGGCACCCCTGAAATAATCATAGCCTGAATATAGGGTGAAGAAAAGTGCAATATAGAGTGTTATTTGCCCCACGACGTTCCAGTGTAAGAGCAGGAAAATAACTGCAAACATCTGTGAGAATGTTTTGATTTTTCCTGGCATAGCCGCAGCTAGAACTGTTCCTCCATTTTCCACCAAGAGTAGACGAAGACCTGTCACTGCCAATTCACGACAAATAATAATTGCAACTACCCAAGCTGGAGCAAAGCCAAGCTCTACAAGCATGATAAATGCTGTCATCACCAAAATCTTATCTGCCATCGGATCCGCAAATTTTCCAAAGTTTGTTACAACCTGCCATTTACGAGCCAAGTAGCCGTCTAGATAATCCGTAATACTAGCTAATGCAAAAATAAGTGCTGCCAACACATGACTAATTGTTGAATCCCAAACGGTCAGTAACAAGATAAAAATTGGGATTACCAAAATCCTACCTATCGTCAATGCATTGGGAATATTTTCTTTTTTCATTCTAATACCTTTATTGCCCTTATTCAAAATTTAAAGTGACCGACCCTGTATCGGCTGTCAGAGCTGATATATCTAACTTTTTGCCACCTACACTTACCTCTACTCCTTTGACAACACCAAGAATAAGTGTAGTAGAAGTCACTCCTTCTTCAACAGTAGTAGTTACTGTTGGATTATCAGGTGTTAGTGTAACGCCCCCCTCTAACAAGGTGTCAGAAAGGCTGATCCAACTCGTTATATTTTTTGCTGTTACAGTTACTTCTACTGGATAAGTCACTGTTTTAAGGGTCGCAACAATGTTAGAACCTGATCCTGAAACAGTCACATTTTCTGTAGCGGAACTACTTGAACTCGTTGAATTTGACTGCGCCTGCTCAGTAGAACTCGTCTCTGTGCCACTACTTGCTTCAGATACAGATTGCTCAACTATACTATATGACGTTGTAGTAGGCGTAATAGATGCTCTATTTTGGAGCCTGCTATGAACAATATAAGTCACAAAAATAATAATCAAACCCGTCGCAAGTAATAAGTAAATCAACGGAAGATAAGAGTTCTTTTTACGTTTACGAACCTTATAGCTTCTTTTCAATTCTGAAGAGCGTAGTTCTTCTTCTCCATCTTCATAATATTTCACTAAACTATTTGTCTCGTAAGCATCCAGTAGAACATCTGCATCTAATTCCAAAGCCTCAGCATATGCTTTTAAAATAGACTGAACATCATCTGAGTTTGCAATAAAATCAAAATCATTGTACTCAAGTGCCTGCAAATATTTAGCTTGGATTTTTGTTATCCGTTGCAAGTCAACAAATGTCCAACCCCGTCCTTCTCTAGCTGTTCTAAGTACTTCCCCTATACTCTTTTGTCTCATAATATCCTCTCTCTATCGCTCATCATGTACAGTATACTATTCTAACAAAATTCCAAAGAAATTTCGACGGGTTGCGCCCACTTATTTTGGAAAAATCGTGAAATCTGTCATATCACAGTGATCAATAAAGCGACGCCCTGCCTCTCTGATGTCATCTAACTGAAGACTTTGTATCATTTGAGGTATATCAAAAACATTTTCATATTCTGAATACTGAGAAACAAAGTGACTAGCTGTAAACTCAAGAGAATTTAAGCTACGAATAAAATCTCCATACATCTCGTTTTTCAACAATTGTAAATGATCCTCTGTCACATCTGCATCATCCTCAAATTTCCTAAGTGCTTTCATCAGTATACTAGAAAGCGTAATGGGTTCTTGAGTATCTCCCGAGATAATCAAATAGTGGTATTCAGGTGTAACCTCTAATTGGAACTGGAAAGAAGAATCAATTTTTCCCTGCTCGTATAACTGTTGGTATCGTTTTGAAGTCCAACCAAACAACATGGCAAATAAAAATTGTAAACTGAGCCGATATTTCTGAATAGTCTCCTTATCAACCTCGTCATTTCCCCGCAAACCAACAGCCAATTTTGGGGTAGATACTTCAAATTGTTCTGAGAGATGTTCCTGTATCGGCAACTTTTGGACACCTGCCAATTCAAATGACTGAGCTGGATCATCCATCTGAGCTACTTGATAACTTGAAATTTGTTTCCAAACTGCCTCTAAATCAAAATTACCAATAACGAATAAATTCATGTTACTTGGATGATAAAACACATCAAAATTCTCATGTAAATCATCCGCAGTAATTGCAGCAATTGATTCAACTGTCCCTGCTATATCATAGGCCAAAGGACTTTCTGGATAAAGCGATGATAAAATTCCCGTAAACAAGCGATAATCTGCATCATCTTGATACATCTCAATTTCTTGTTCAATAATCCCCTGTTCTCTTTCTACATTGTCTTCTGTAAAATACGGTTCTCGAACAAAAGATTGTAAAAGTGATAGAGACTCCAATACTTTCTGAGTCGTTGAAAATAAGTAACTAGTCTGTCTAAAACTGGTATAAGCATTTGCGCTTGCTCCCAATTTAGCAAACTCATTCATAATATCCTCTTCATTCTCAGTTTCAAACAGCTTATGTTCTAAAAAGTGTGCAATCCCTGCAGGATAAACAACACTATTACCATTAGCCAATGTAAATCGAGTATGAATACCCCCAAAATTGGTCGTTAGAATTCCATATGTCTCATGGAAATCTACTTTAGGAAGCAAAATAACTGTCAACCCATTGTCAACTTTCCCATAAAAGACAGATTCTTTCATGTAAGGATACTTCTTCTCAACTAACTTCATTCTTCTGTCCCCTCCATAAAGTAAACAGCCTGTAAATTAATCATCTGTCCTACTCGAATGACATCGTCTATTGATACAGATTTGATAGCCTCAATCCAATCTAGCCAACTTAAATTTCTATTTCCTAAGGTAACTTGATTATATACTTGTTCTATCAAATTATTCTGCCTATCTTGAGCCAAGGTTGCTGAATGAATCAACATGTTTTTTGTCAACTCTAATTCTTCTTCTGTAAATTTACCACATTTTAAATCAAGTAGTTGTTTACTAATTAACTTCATTACCCTGAGTCTATTTTCGCGGCTAATTCCAGCATAGACCTTCAGCATTCCTGAAAAAATAGAGACCTGACTTCCAATTGTATAGGCCAAACTTTCTTTCTCACGAACATTCATAAATAACTTCGAATGGGAGAAAGCACCTAGTAGACCATTAAGTACCATCAAAGCTGGATAGTTTACATCATTGTAAACTACCTGTAAATGATATGCCAATTCCAAAATGGACTGCCTTGCCTGTTTACGCTCGATTTTTTCTTGCGTTATGTTTGAGTATTCCTGATGATATTCTAACTCTAATTTTGGATTTCTATAAGTAAAACCAAAATCTTCAAGTTTTCTTTTTACTTGTTCTCTGTCAACCTTCCCTAAGACAAATATATCAATTTTATCCATACGCAACATATTCCGATAAATCTGAAAGGTTGATTCTGCTGTTTCTTTTTCAACCAAATCAAGCCTACCGACGCGTGGAATTTGAAGAGAGGGATCTTTATAAAAAAGCTTACTCATTTCAACATCTGCATGATAAAAATTATCTTCTATCTCTGACTGAAGAAAATTGATTAAATTCGTTTTTTCAACCTCGAAAATCTGGCTATCAAATCCTCGTCCCTTTTTCAGTGGTCTAAATATACACGTGTATAAAAAATCAAGAATCTCTACTGTAATATCCTCATTTTCTGGCAAGTGACGAGGACTGACATATGAAATTGTCACATCTACACAGTGCACCCTACCACGTTTTGAAACTGAGGTCGAGAACTGAGCACCATACAATTCTGCCAATCTTCTCCGAACAGCCTGAGCAGTATGAAATTCTTGGTTACCCATTTCAAAAATATTTGCAACTAACACACGACCAGCAACGGTAGCCTCACTCATTTCAGCTGCAAAGCGAATACGTATACGATTTGTCGTAAACTGATCTGTATCAATAAAATGAAGATCTACTCCCTCTTGTAATTTCATCTTCTTCCTCTTTCAAACATTGTACCTTCCATTATACCATTTTGTGATATAATATTCTGTAACGAGGTGACTTATGGAATTTAAATTATTTGATGACTACATCACATTACAAGCATTATTAAAAATGACTGGTATTCTCCATTCAGGAGGGGCCATTAAAGGATTTTTAGAAGAAAATACCATTCTTTTCAATGGAGAAGATGAAAAAAGACGTGGAAAAAAAATCCGTATCGGAGATGTTATCACACTCCCAGACCACAATACCAGCATCACAATCGTCGCACCTAGTGCAGAAGAAATACAGCAACACCAAGAAGATCAAGCTGAAAAAGAACGTGTGGCTGCAATCGTTAAAAAGTTAAATCAAGAAAATAAAAAGAATAAGAAACAGGTAAAGACTCCTAAAAAAGCAACTAAAAAGACTGAAAGAAAACCTGTTCGTTTCCCTGGTATGTAGACATGTGGCTAGAACGATTAGAGTTACAACATTTTCGCAATTACAACCAATTAGATATTGAGTTCCACAAAGGGCTCAATGTCTTTTTAGGCGAAAACGCCCAAGGAAAAACCAATATTCTAGAATCTATCTATGCTTTAGCTTTAACACGAAGCCATCGAACACGAACAGATAAGGACCTACTACAGTTTCAAGAAAAGGAATTATCTATTTCTGGTTTACTCCATCGCACAAGCGGTAAAGTTCCACTTGACATTCACTTGACAGATAAGGGGCGAGTGACCAAGGTCAACCATCTCAAACAAGCAAAACTTTCTAATTACATTGGACATATGAACGTCGTCCTATTTGCTCCAGAAGATTTACAGCTGATAAAAGGTGCGCCTGCTTTAAGAAGAAAGTTCATCGATGTCGAGCTCGGGCAAATCAAACCACTCTATCTCTCTGACCTATCGAATTATAACCACGTTTTAAAACAAAGAAATACTTACCTCAAATCTACAGATAAGATTGATGAGAACTTTCTATCCGTGTTAGATCAGCAACTTGCTGAATATGGTAGTCGTGTTATCCAACATCGTATTGACTTTCTAAAGAAATTAGAGGAATTCGGAAATAGAAAAGTTCAAGATATTTCAGATAAGAGAGAGGAACTAACTATCGAATATCAATCCTCAATTAAGTTTACTACTTCTGTCAATTTAATTGACATATTCTTGACGGAATTAGAAAGGTGTCGCAAACGTGATTTATTTAAGAAAAATACAGGAGTTGGACCACATCGAGATGATGTAGCTTTCTTTATAAATGGAATGAATGCCCATTATGGTAGCCAAGGACAACACCGCAGTCTCGTTCTGTCACTCAAACTGGCTGAAATCGAGCTGATGAAAGAAGTTACACGAGAGTACCCAATTCTACTCTTAGATGATGTTATGAGTGAGCTGGATAATAATCGTCAAATCAAGCTACTAGAAACTATTACAGATACGATTCAAACATTTATTACAACGACATCTTTAGACCATTTACATAAGCTACCTGATAGTTTAAAAATCTTCCATATTGAGTCTGGTAAGGTTACTGAGTCAGAATAAGATTATTCACACTATTGTCAATAAAATTTACAAAAAAGTAAAGACCCTGTCAAGAGGCAATGTCATTAAGTTAACTAACCTATCACATTTTGTGGTGGGTTATTTTTTATGTTACACTAAAAATAAAAGGGGAAAAGTCATGCTAGATCAGATTAAAGCTCATTTACTTGATAGTATTAACGACATCGTTTCCACCGCAAACCAGTTTGTGCTTCATCCTGAAAAAGATT
>NZ_JAOTGF010000024.1:0-29259 GCF_044427305.1 Streptococcus sp. 2021WUSS109 | reverse complement strand
ACGGGCATTAGTCAAGTAATTATAGCACTAACCTGAACGAAGTTCAGCGAACGTCTTTAGACGTCGCTGGAGAGAAACGGCTTATAGCCGGTGTACAAGCCACCCGTTTTCACGGGTGGTTATGACTTAGGGCACACAAAAAGGAAGGTTTTTAACCCTATTTTTCAACTATTATGTTACTCTATAAGTGAAACTTACAGGTGCCTTGTTTTTTATCTTTCTTTGGAAGGTTCGATTGGGTCGAATAATAGATAGGTGCTTGGCAATGTAGGTTTCTAATTAGAAGGAAGTGAGTTTGTCTCTAAGAAATTTTCGACAGGCATAAACAGCGTCTGAAAAACAAATTTTATAAGCCTGTTTTAACTTTGATGGTTTAATAGCAACGTGTGAGGTTAGCCATTTACAAACATTAAAATTGATAAAGCGATCGTAGATTTCTTGGAGAATCCCTTCCTTCTTTTTTGCATGAAAATGAGTCAGACCGATACTGTATTTTAGGTCACGAAAACTAGTCTCTATGCCCCATCTGTAGGCATAGAGATCTTTTAATTTTTCTGGAGAATAATCCGTATTTGTCACCAAAGTTTCAAAGAAACCTGGCTTGATTTCGAGGCGCACCATCCGAAAATGAGGGTCATAAAAACTGATTGGATCATTTTTTCGACTAGAGTTTGGTAAAAAGTCAAAGGAAGCATTATGAGGTAAAAAATGATACTGATTAGGGAAGTCTCGATACAGTTCTTTCATGTCATTGGTTTGTTTGCGACAGATTTTTAGGTCAAACTCTTCATCAAAACAAGGTGTGTTAGGGAGGTTAAAACTTGATTTCATAGAATTATTTCCATCGCGAATACGAATAATATAGGACCAATTTCTTTCTTGACAGTGTGCCATGACATTGTAGGAATCATACCCCCTATCCATTATCACCAGAGCTTGTTTGAAAGAAGAGTTCTTCATCATGTCAATAAAAGCTGCTCGTTCATCAAGATTCCTAGTTAGCTGACTTTTCCGACTAAAATCTTTTTTAGGATGAAGTACAAACTGGTTTGCGGTGGAAACGATGTCGTTAATACTATCAAGTAAATGAGCTTTAATCTGATCTAGCATGACTTTTCCCCTTTTATTTTTAGTGTAACATAAAAACTAACCCACCACAAAACGTGATAGGTTAGTTAACTTAATGACATTGGGCTTTTTGCCCAGCCTCTTTTTTGTTATACTAGACAGTATGTAGGAGGTGGATATGTTAGAAAATTGGTTAAACACCAAACAAGGTCAGGTTTTTCATTACAAGATGGAAAAGATTGAGTATGCCCTAGAACTGCTAGGGAATCCCCAGTTTGCAGTTCCGGTCATTCATGTGGCTGGAACCAACGGCAAAGGATCGACCATTGCCTTTATGCGCCAGCTCTTTCAGGTACATGGCTTGCGTGTCGGCAGCTTTGTATCCCCCCACATGGTGAGTGTACATGACAGGATTTGTATTGACAGCCAGCCCATTTCAGACCATGATTTTCAGCGCTATTTACAGAAAGTCCACGACTTGGAGCAGGAAGTCGCCACTCGTTATGAGCCTTTTCGCTATTTTGAGGTCATGGTGCTCATTATGTTCCTCTATTTCGAAGCTCAACAACCCGATGTGGCACTAGTAGAGGTGGGCATCGGAGGGCTTTTGGATACGACCAATGTCGTGGCACCGGCTCTCAGCGTCATCACCTCCATCGGCATGGACCATCAGGATTTACTAGGCTCGACTTTAAGGGAAATAGCAGAGCAGAAAGCAGGGATTATCAAGGAAAACGTGCCTGTCGTCTTAGGACCACTTTGCCCAGAAACCACAGCCATCTGTCGCCACATTGCCCTTGACAATCAAGCACCTGTCTACCAATTTGGTCAGGAATTCACCTATAAAGCAGGACAGTTCAGCAATACGGACATCGACCTGTCAGAATTAGTTCTGGGTCTGGCAGGCCATCATCAAGAAGAGAATGCGGCTGTAGCCCTACAAACTTTTCTACTCTATATGACCAATATCCAAAAAGACATTCAACCTCAGTTGATTCAACAAGCCCTTGCCCAAACCAGCTGGCCTGGTCGTTTGGAATTGGTTGCTCAAGAGCCAAAAATCTATTTGGATGGAGCCCACAATGTTCCTGCCATCGAACGCTTGATTGAATTTATTCAGGTTCAAGAAGAGCCTGTCACCATTCTCTTTTCGGCCCTTCGGCGCAAGGACTTTCAAGAAATGCTTGAATTATTAGAAGAAAAATTGCCACATACCCCCCTAGTATTAACCAGCTTTGCCTATGATGGTGCCTTGTCGGAGGAAAACCGACAAGGACGAGATTATGTTGAAGACTATCAGCAATTTATAGAAGATTGGCAATCTAGCAAGCAAGGGATTTTGATTGTCACAGGCTCTCTCTACTTTATCTCAGAAGTTCGTCGGATTTTTAAAAAATGAATATCTTTTTGCGAATAAATAGGTATGACACATGCAGAAAAAGTAGCCTTTTTAAAAGAATTTCAAGAGAACAAACGCCATACCTTTCGCCAGTTAGAACAGTTTGCAAAAATTTCCAGAACTCCCGATAGGAAATGACATCGGGAGTGCTTTTTGATATAATAAGGAAAGCAAATCCAAGGAGAAGAAAATGACAGAATTAGATGTAGTTTCGGACGTAGTTACTCATCCTGAGGAAACTTATCGGCGTAGTCGTAGAGCGTCACGCAGACAGCAAGTGCAACTGAATAGTGAATTTCATGAAAGAGTATTAAAGACAAAGTATTGGCCAGCTCTTGTTTGGAGCTTAGTTTTAAGTGTTTTTAGCGTAGCCAATCCACTGCTAATGCCATTTGCAACCAATATACAAACTCAAAATTTATATGCAGGGATGGCAATGACAAATGGACAAATCCCTTATGGTGATTTCTTTGGTACAAGCGGGTTATTATTCTACTTACTTGCTTTATTAGGTCATCTGGGAGGAACTTTCATTATCTTTGGAATCCTCCAGTTTATAGCATTACTAATAGCGGGAGTCTATTTCTATAAGATTGTAGCTTATTTTAGCCAGTCAGAACACCTAGCGACAAGTTCTAGTCATTGGTTCTATGTATTTATTTTTGCACTTGGTTTTGGAGGGATGTATGCAGAAATGTTTGCTCTTCCGTTTCTTTTGACTAGTGTGTGGTTTCTGGTCCGCTATTTTGAAAATGCAGTGCGTGATGAGGCATTTATCCTCTACGGAATCGATGCGGCATTGGTATTTTTAATTTACCCAAAAAGTCTGATCCTTTGGTTAGTTGCGGGTCTAGTTTTATTTATTTTTAATATCCAACACCGCCAAGTTACTCGAGGAATCTATCAATTATTAGCGACCATTTTTGGTTTTCTTCTGATTCTATATGCGGTAGGTTATTATGCTTTTGAGGCGCAGATTCTGGGGACAGCTATTCAACAAACTTTCCTTTATAACTTACAGTTAGACTTTCACCATTCCTATCTATATTTAGCCTTGGCGATAGTGTCTGTATTTTTACTCTTATCTGGATTCTTTAAAAGTTTCATCCAAATGGTGTTTTCTTTCAAACAAGGAAGACATACCTATATCAAAGTTCTCCTATTACTGACTTTCTTAGTTCAATGTGTCTTTATTATTGGGAATGCAAACTTTCAATGGAGCCAACTCATTCTTCTTTTACCGCATGGTTTTGCGATGTCAGTCGTTTACCTGCGTGATGAGGATGTAGAAGATTATCGTGGGTATTTGCGTCGTCAATTCTTTCTTCCGTTAGCTATTTGCTTGGGTATTATCGCTCAACCTGCTTATCTTTATTTGGTACAGGGAGATTTGAGAACTGACCGTGAACAAGTTGCCAATTACATTGGTGAACAAACGAAAGATTCGGATAAGATTTATGTTTGGGATAATAGCGCAAGCATCTATCTTTCAAGTCAACGTTTATCTGCCGCAACGATTACTACAGCAGAACCCTATCTGAATACTGACGACAATAAAAATAGCTTGATGTATGACATCAATAAAAATGAGGCAAAATTTGTAGTCGTCAATAAGAATTTGCCAATTCTAGATGAAATCAAGACAAATTTAGAATCACAGTACCAGTCTGTTCAGACAACGGATTACTTTACGATTTATCAAAAGAATGAATGATTGCTCAGGCAGTCATTTTTTCTTTAGCCTATCTGAGAAAAGGAGGGAAAGTGGATATGTGGTATAATGGAAAAATAAGCATTCGGGAAAAATTATTAAAGAAATGTAGGAGAAATGATGTCACATATTATTGAACTACCAGAAATACTAGCTAACCAGATTGCGGCTGGTGAGGTCATTGAGCGACCAGCCAGTGTGGTTAAGGAGTTGGTGGAAAATTCCATTGACGCAGGGGCTAGTCAGATTGAAATTAGTGTTGAAGAGGCTGGCCTTAAAATGATTCAAATTACGGATAACGGTGAGGGGATTGCCCCTGATGAAGTAGCGCTTGCCCTCCGCCGTCACGCCACCAGTAAGATAAAAAGTCAATCGGATTTGTTTCGTATTCGCACCCTCGGTTTTCGTGGAGAAGCTCTGCCCTCCATTGCTTCTGTCAGTCATATGATCATTGGGACAGCTACGGCAGACTCTGCACACGGACTTCATTTGGAGGCCAAAGGTGGTGTCATCGAGAAAGAGAAGCCAGTTAGTCGTCCAGTTGGTACGCAGATTACTGTTTCGGATTTATTTTACAATACCCCTGCTCGTCTCAAATACGTTCGCAGTCAACAGGCTGAATTATCACATATTGTTGATGTTGTAAATCGATTGAGTCTAGCTCATCCGGAAATAGCCTTTGCCTTAGTAAACGAAGGACGAGAATTAATTAGAACTGCAGGGACAGGGAAGCTTCGTCAGGCAATTTCAGGGATTTATGGGATTGCTTCCGCCAAAAAAATGGTTGAAATTGAGGCAGAAGATCTGGATTTTCAGATTTCAGGTTATGTTTCCTTGCCAGAGTTGACTCGTGCCAACCGCAACTACATTTCCATTTTCATCAACGGTCGTTATATCAAGAATTTTTTGCTGAATCGAGCGATTTTGGAAGGTTACGGCAGTAAGTTGATGGTTGGACGTTTTCCGTTGGCAGTCATTTCTATAGAAATTGACCCCTATCTTGCTGATGTCAATGTGCATCCGACCAAGCAGGAAGTTCGCATCTCCAAGGAAAAAGAACTCATGACCTTGATTCGAGAGGCGATTAGTCAAGCGCTTAAAGAGCAGGACTTGATACCAGATGCTCTTGAGAATTTAGCTCAGTCAAGTACTCGACCAAAAGTAAAAGCAGAGCAAGGCACCTTACCACTCAGAGAGCCAAAAATCTATTATGATACGATTAAGCAAGACTTCTTCTTAAAACCAGACGTGGTCGCTGAGGATGTCAAACCTCTCGAAGAGGATAGGCAAGAGATTGTTGAGTCGCCTGTCGAAAATAAACCTACATCTGTTCAATTTGCAGAACGTCAGTCGGTGGAATCAGAAGATCAGGAGCATCCTAATCTAAGCGCAAAAGAATTGGCAAAACTGGCAGATAAATTAGACCGGGAGGAAACATCGACATTTCCAGAGTTAGAATATTTTGGTCAAATGCATGGGACGTATTTATTTGCGCAAGGCAAGACAGGACTTTATATCATTGACCAGCATGCCGCACAAGAGAGGGTCAAATACGAATACTACCGTGAGAAAATTGGACAGGTTGACAATTCGGCTCAACAGTTATTGGTGCCGTATATTTTTGAATTTCCGCAGAATGATGCCCTTGACCTTGTCCACAAAATGGATGCCCTTCGTCAAGTTGGTGTCAACTTGGAAGAATATGGAGCTAATCAATTTATTCTGCGTGAACATCCTATTTGGATGAAGGAAGAGGAGATTGAGTCTGGCATTTATGAGATGTGCGACATGTTGCTCTTGACGGATCAGGTGTCAATCAAGCAGTATCGGGCAGAACTGGCTATCATGATGTCTTGTAAACGGTCAATCAAGGCCAACCATGCTTTGGATGATTATTCGGCGCGTGATTTATTGAGACAATTGTCTTACTGCCAAAATCCCTATAACTGCCCGCACGGGCGTCCAGTTTTAGTACATTTTAGCAAGTCAGATATGGAAAAGATGTTCCGTCGCATTCAGGAAAATCACACGAGTTTGCGAGAATTGGGCAAGTATTAACATAGTTGAAAAAGTTGACACATTAGTAAAGGAAGTATATGTACGACTATATTAAAGGAATTTTAACAAAAATAACTGCAAAATATATTGTGGTAGAAACGCAAGGAGTAGGCTATATCTTGCAGGTTGCTAATCCCTACGCCTATTCAGGACAAGTCCAGCAAGAAGTGACGGTCTATACGCATCAGGTGATTCGTGAAGACGCTCATTTGCTCTATGGATTTGCTACAGAAAATGAAAAATCCGTCTTTCTGAGTCTGATTTCAGTATCAGGTATTGGTCCAACAACAGCTCTGGCTATTATTGCTGTTGATGATAATGATGGACTTGTTCGTGCTATTGAGCAGAAGAACATTACCTACCTGACCAAGTTTCCAAAGATTGGCAAGAAAACAGCCCAGCAGATGATTTTGGACTTGGAAGGCAAGTTTGTCATGAGCGAAGAAGCGGGTCCTGTTCAACAAGTAGCACCATCCAGTGAAAATATCGCCCTCGAAGAAGCCCTGGAAGCCCTGGAAGCCCTTGGTTACCGCCCAGCCGAACTCAAGAAAATCAAGAAATTCTTTGAAGGCACCAATGACACCGCTGAAAACTACATCAAGTCAGCCCTTAAAATGCTGATGAAGTAATAAGATACAAAGGACGTAAAGGACAAAGAGAAAATAGGAAACCTAACGCAGAGCCTTTAGGCTCTAGGCAGGTTTATCTTTTTCTCACAGTCCTTAGTCCGTGTTCAATTAACGTACCAGTATGATGGTTAAAAAGTTTTGTTTTGTTACTCAAAGTTTGAGTCAACATCTCAGCGCAGTGGTTGATTGGCAGATTTGTTCGTGTTTCACACTTCAAATCTGACCTCCACGACTGATGTGAATAGAGTTCGCTTCATTTCCAACCTCAAAAGGTTCACTGAACCTTTTGAGCTGTGCGGGGGCGGGAAGACGAATTCTTTTCCGCTCCCACTACGGCAATCGCTATTTGTGACTTGCTTGGTACCTTGCTAACTCGCCATAAAAATAATGTCGATTTTTGTGGTTCATGTCGTGTTCAGATACAAAGGACGTAAAGGACAAAGAGAAAATAGACGGCCGAACAGAAATTTTGCTAGAAATTTCGTTGTGAGACCTCCGCAATGACAACTAGGTAAAAGGCGAGTTTTAACGAAGACTCTTGCCAGATGTTAACTGCGTTATTCAGTGATATGTAGGATTCAGTTTGACAATTTTGCAAAGTATCGTAGCCGTGTTCAATTACCGTACTAGTACGATACTTGCTGAATTAAGTAGCTAAAAGTATTAAGTAAACCGTATGTGAAAAGGAGTTTCTATGTCCCGTTGTGCTTGGGTTAATCTAAACAATCCACTCTATATTGCTTACCATGATGAAGAATGGGGCAAGCCACTTCACGATGAGCAGTCTTTGTTTGAGTTGCTTTGCTTGGAATCCTACCAAGCAGGACTTTCCTGGGAAACTGTTCTCAATAAACGCCAGGCTTTTCGCTCTGCATTTTTCAACTATGATATTCAAAAGGTTGCGGCCATGACAGATAGTGAGTTAGATAGCCTTCTGACCAATTCAGACATCATTCGTCATAAGGCAAAGCTATACGCTACCCGCGCCAATGCTCAGGCCTTTCTTCGAGTACAGGAGGAATTCGGTACGTTTGATACGTATCTTTGGGAATGGGTTAACTTTACATCTATCGACAACCCTGTCAAGTCCTTCCGAGAATTGCCGACCAAGAACGACTTGTCTGAGCGGATTTCAAAAGATTTGAAAAAGCGAGGTTTCAAGTTTGTAGGGCCTGTCTGTATTTATTCTTATTTGCAGGCAGCAGGTCTGTTGAATGAACATGAAGAAACCTGTGAGATTGGAAAGAAATTACGAACTAATTAGATGAGCGAGCAATCGCACCCTAGACAGAGGAGGAATATGAAAGCAGAACTAATCGCCGTTGGGACGGAGATTTTGACAGGCCAAATCGTTAATACCAATGCTCAGTTCCTTTCGGAGAAATGTGCAGAGCTGGGAATTGATGTTTATTTCCACACAGCTGTTGGAGATAATGAAAACAGGCTTCTGTCTGTACTGGAAGTTGCCAGTCAGCGGAGCGACTTGGTCTTTCTCTGTGGAGGACTTGGTCCAACTGAGGATGACTTGACCAAGCAGACCCTGGCGACCTTCTTAGGTAGAAATCTTGTGTTTGATGAGTTGGCTATGGCAAAATTAGACCGTTTCTTTGCCAGTCGACCAGGTCGTGTTCGCACACCTAATAATGAGCGTCAAGCACAGATTGTAGAGGGAAGTCAGGCGCTACAGAACCCAGCTGGTTTAGCTGTTGGTGGTATGATTGAGCAAGATGGTGTGACCTATATTGTTTTGCCCGGACCACCAAGTGAACTCAAGGCCATGTTTTCTGAGAGTCTGTTACCTTTTTTGACTCAATCTCAGCAGCAACTTTACTCGCGTGTCCTACGCTTTTTTGGAATAGGTGAAAGCCAGTTGGTGACTGTTTTAGCGGATTTGATTGACAAGCAGACAGACCCGACTCTTGCGCCTTATGCAAAAGTTGGAGAGGTGACGCTTCGTTTATCTACGAAGGCAGATAGCCAAGAAGAAGCGAACGTGCGTTTGAATCAGTTGGAAGAAGAGATATTGCAACGTGACCATTTGAGAGATTTTTTCTATGCATATGGGGATGATAATAGTTTGGTTAAAACCGTAGCGACTCTTTTAGAGGAAGAGAAACAATCTTTGGGCATCCTAGAGCATGGAACAGGTGGTCTCTTGCAAGCTGAATTGAGCCTGGCTTTGGCTGATCAGCCGTATTTTAGCGGAGGAAAAGTCATCGGTCAGCTAGGGATAGAATCGGGCTGGCTATCAGAGGAAGCTGACTGCATTCGGCAGGAGCTGCAAGCTGATTTAGGTTTGGCTGTGTCTGTGCTTATCAAACCGGAATCAACAGAGGACAACGTACTTGCAAAAGTATACCTCACTTTGGCTACGACCTCGGGTATTTCCCAAAAAGAGATAGATTTAGGTGGTTATTCGTGGCAATACCTTCGCCAGCTTGCTTGTCTGCAGGCCTGGGATTTTGTACGAAACACTTTGTGAAATAGCAGATATTTGCTATAATAGTTTGACTAAGAAAAGAGGAGAAAATCATTGGCTAAGAAACCAGGAAAAAAATTAGAAGATATTACAAAGAAATTTGGCGATGAGCGTAAAAAAGCGCTGGATGATGCCCTAAAATCAATTGAAAAAGATTTTGGTAAGGGTGCTGTTATGCGTCTTGGGGAGCGTGCTGAACAAAAAGTTCAAGTCATGAGCTCAGGTAGCTTATCAATCGACATTGCGCTTGGAGCAGGTGGCTATCCGAAGGGTCGTATCATTGAGATTTACGGTCCAGAGAGCTCAGGTAAGACAACTGTTGCTCTACACGCAGTAGCTCAAGCCCAGAAAGATGGTGGTATTGCTGCCTTTATCGATGCGGAACACGCCTTGGATCCAGCCTATGCAGCAGCTCTTGGTGTCAATATTGATGAGTTACTCTTGTCACAGCCAGACTCAGGGGAACAAGGTCTTGAAATTGCAGGCAAGCTGATCGACTCTGGTGCGGTTGACTTGGTTGTTGTTGACTCGGTTGCAGCCCTTGTACCACGTGCAGAAATTGATGGCGATATTGGTGATAGTCATGTTGGTTTGCAGGCTCGTATGATGAGTCAGGCCATGCGCAAACTCGGTGCATCCATCAACAAAACCAAGACAGTAGCTATTTTCATCAACCAATTACGTGAAAAAGTCGGTGTCATGTTTGGTAACCCTGAAACAACGCCTGGTGGACGTGCGCTTAAATTCTATGCATCTGTCCGTATGGATGTTCGTGGAAACACACAAATCAAAGGGACAGGCGACAAGAAAGATCAAAACGTTGGTAAGGAAACCAAGGTGAAGATTGTGAAGAACAAGGTGGCTCCACCATTTAAAGAAGCTGTTGTTGAAATCATGTACGGTGAAGGAATTTCTCGCACAGGTGAATTGATTGAGATTGGTAGCAACCTCGGCATCATCCAAAAAGCAGGTGCTTGGTATTCATATAATGGAGAAAAAATTGGCCAAGGTTCTGAAAATGCTAAGAAATTCTTAGCAGATAATCCAGCAATCTTTGATGAAATTGACCGCAAGATTCGTGTTCATTATGGATTGATTGAAGCAGATGGAGTTGAAGAGGTAGCGACCGAAGAAACTCCTGTTGTTGCGGAAGAAATCCAAGATGTTATCCTAGATCTTGATGGCGGTATTGAATTAGAAGATTAATTCCTAACAAAATAGATTTAATATTGAACTATTGATGCCTATCTGTTATAGGTGTGTACGAAGTTGTTTAGTATAAGAACGAAAAAGTCTGGAGATTCCAGGCTTTTTTCTAATAAAAACCGAATTTTTACCCCAAAATTTAAAGTTTTTTTAAAAAATAGGTCTGCAGACCGAGGGAATTTATGATATAATAGTCTATAATGTGCTTAATAAAATGTAGCAAAGGAGTGACTACATGATTAAAATTTATACTGTATCTAGTTGTACTTCTTGTAAGAAAGCGAAAAATTGGTTAAATGCTCACCAATTATCTTATAATGAGCATAATCTTGCGAAGGAAGCCATTACTAAGGAAGAAATCCTAAACATCTTAACAAAAACAGAGAATGGTATTGCAAGTATCGTATCGTCAAAAAACCGTTATGCAAAGAGTCTGGACTTTGATATTGAAGAGTTGAGTGTGAATGAGGTCATTGATTTAATTACCTCTAACCCACGTATTTTGAAGAGTCCAATCTTGATTGATGAGAAACGACTTCAAGTGGGCTATAAAGAAGATGATATACGCGCTTTCTTGCCACGTGCAGTGCGCAATGTTGAAAATGCTCAAGCTCGTATGAGAGCAGCTCTATAAGATGTACAAAAGGGCTCTTTTTGGGGTTCTTTTTGCGCATTTTTTGAGAATAATTAAAATTTGTGATATAATGTAAAAAATAGGGAAAGAAGGTGTAAGTATGGGATTTACCGAAGAAACCGTTCGTTTTCGCCTAGATGATACAGATAAACAAGAAATCAGCAAGACATTGACTAGTGTTTATCGTTCGCTAGAGGAAAAGGGCTATAATCCGATTAACCAAATCATTGGCTATGTATTAAGTGGGGACCCTGCTTATATTCCTCGCTATAATGATGCCCGCAATCAGATTCGTAAGCATGAACGAGATGAAATCATTGAAGAATTGGTGCGCTACTATTTGAAAGGGAATGGGATTGACCTCTAATGAGAATAATGGGATTAGACGTCGGTTCCAAGACAGTTGGTGTAGCTATTTCAGATCCGTTAGGTTTCACGGCCCAAGGGTTGGAAATCATCCCAATCGATGAAGAAAAGGGCGAATTCGGTCTGGAGCGTTTGACCGAACTTGTAGAACAGTACAAGGTTGATAAATTTGTTGTAGGCTTGCCGAAGAATATGAATAATACTAGTGGTCCACGTGTGGAAGCTAGTCAAGCTTACGGTGATTTATTGACTGAGCGTTATGAACTTCCAGTTGATTATCAGGATGAACGTTTAACAACTGTTGCAGCAGAACGGATGCTGATTGAGCAAGCGGATATCAGCCGAGGAAAACGCAAGAAAGTTATCGATAAATTAGCAGCTCAGCTGATTTTACAAAATTATTTAGATAGAACATTTTAAAGGAGATTCTAATGGCACATCATCATGACCATGAACACGACCACAACCACGACGAACGTGAATTGATTACTTTGGTAGACGACCAAGGTAACGAAACACTTTTTGAAATCTTATTGACGATTGACGGTCAAGAAGAGTTTGGTAAGAACTATGTTCTCTTGATTCCTGCAAGTGCAGAAGAAGATGAGAACGGAGAAGTTGAAATCCAAGCCTACTCATACATTGAGAATGAGAATGGCACAGAAGGCGATTTGCAACCTATCCCAGAAGACGCAACAGCAGAATGGGATATGATTGAAGAAGTCTTCAACAGCTTTATGGAAGAGGAATAAAAAGGTCCAGTGGACCTTTTTATCATGAGCCTGAAAACAAGAAAGCGAATTAAGGTCCAGTGGACCTTTTTATCATGAGCTGAAAATCAAAGAGCGAATTGCGGTCCGGTGGAGTGAAGCAGTCTGGGGGAGACTGTTTCAGTCCGAGTTAAGAAACAGCAAGGCGAGGAATGAATCATAAGCCAGAAAATCAAAAGGGAGGCCAGATGAAAGATAGTTTTGCAGAAAGAAGTAAGAGGCTGAGTGAGGAATTAGAGAGGTGTCTACTGGCTGATAAAAATATTTTGGTCATATTAGACATAATGGATAGACTGAATTTATCAGATTGCTGGCTCTGTGCGGGAACTATCCGTAATTTCATTTGGAATCAATACAGTTTTGATGAAGAAACAGATGTTGATCTTGTGTTTTTTGATGAAAATATTTCTTATGAAGAGACAATGGAAATAGAAAGCGATTTATATCAAAACTATCCAGCCTATCGATGGGAATTAAAAAATCAAGTGTATATGCATATCCATAGTCCGAATACTAAACCGTATCAATCATCAAGGGATGCGATTGAAAAATTTCCAGAAAGATGCACAGCGATAGGTATTTGTCGAACAGAAAGAAATAAATTAGAAATATTTGCTCCTTTTGGATTGGATGACATTTATGCTTACCAAGTACGGCCAACACCACATTTCTTAGCGGATCCTAATCGCATGGAATTGTATCGACAAAGAATTCTTAAGAAACAGTGGAAAAAGAGGTGGCTATCGCTAACAGTAAAAGAGACTTAACTCCCACCAAGTAAGTAGGCAAAAAACAGTATTTTTTTATAAACTAAAACAATCAACTACGGGAGACTATGTTATGGAATTTGAAACGGTTTGTTTGAAGGTCAGAAACTTAGGTAGGCTATATTGCTACTTCAAAGTTAAATTTAGAAACCATATCGAGGCTATAATTCGTAAACAGGAAAGTCAAAAATGTAAATTTGATCGTCTCCTCCATGAAGATATTCATGGTTTGATTCAATCACCGAGCTTGGGTAATGATGAGTTGCTGATGTTATGGGGGCTCCTGAGAGATTATCGAAAAAATTTAATCAATGACCGACTTGAAAATATGAAAAATTGATAAGCGGACAGAGTTTTACTGGCAGTCAAAAAAATAATTCGAGACTTACAAGGATACTTGAAAAAAACGTTGATAGTTAACTCAAATAAAAAATAAGTAATGAAGAATCCTGAAATAAAAGTTTTGGGATTTTTTGAATTTTTGAGTAAAAACTCTTGCAATGGCAAGTGGAATCTGGTAGAATGTTCTAGTGCCGTAAAAAATACGGCTGTAGCTTTGATGCAAGAGGTTGCGACACGCTCGGTTGCATTGCCACGCAACACGTGTTGGTTTTCTTGTGGAGCTAGCCTATTATGTTAAATAGACGAAAAGGAGAAAAAGATGGCAAACAAAAAAATTCGCATCCGCTTGAAAGCGTACGAACACCGTACACTTGATACAGCAGCTGCAAAAATCGTTGAAACTGCAACACGTACAGGTGCTCAAGTAGCAGGTCCAGTTCCGCTTCCAACAGAACGTAGCCTCTACACAATCATCCGTGCGACTCACAAGTATAAAGACTCTCGTGAGCAGTTCGAAATGCGTACACACAAACGTTTGATCGACATCGTTAACCCAACTCAAAAAACAGTTGATGCGTTGATGAAATTGGATCTTCCAAGTGGTGTAAACGTAGAAATCAAATTGTAATCAAGTAGCAAGGTAAACTAAAAGCAAGTGTTCATAATTGAACACGGGCTAAACTCCGTGTGAAAAAGATAAACTTTCCTAGAAACAGAAGTTTCTTCGTCAAGTTTCCTATTTTCACTTTGAGTTTGACGCCCTTTGTATCTTGGTTTGAGCATGAAAAACGCTCGTTAAAAACTTTTTAACTATAAAATAAGAAAAGGAATATTTTTCTCATGACAAAAGGAATCTTAGGGAAAAAAGTGGGAATGACTCAAATCTTCACTGAATCTGGTGAATTTATCCCTGTTACTGTCATCGAAGCAACTCCAAACGTTGTTCTTCAAGTGAAAACAGTTGAAACTGACGGTTACGCGGCAGTTCAAGTTGGTTTTGATGACAAACGTGAAGTATTGAGCAACAAACCTGCCAAAGGCCATGTAGCTAAAGCTAACACAGCTCCTAAGCGCTTCATTCGTGAATTCAAAAACATTGAAGGCTTGGAAGTTGGACAAGAAATTACAGTTGAAACTTTCGCAGCTGGTGATGTTGTTGATGTAACTGGTACATCTAAAGGTAAAGGTTTCCAAGGTGTTATCAAACGCCATGGTCAATCACGTGGTCCTATGGCTCACGGTTCTCGTTACCACCGTCGTCCAGGTTCTATGGGTCCTGTTGCACCTAACCGTGTATTCAAAGGTAAAAACCTTGCAGGTCGTATGGGCGGCAACCGTGTAACAATTCAAAACCTTGAAGTTGTACAAGTTGTTCCAGAAAAGAACGTTATCCTTATCAAAGGTAACGTACCAGGTGCTAAGAAATCTCTTATCACTATCAAGTCAGCAGTTAAAGCTGGTAAATAATAAGGAAAGGGGAAATCAGTCGAAATGGCAAACGTAACATTATTTGACCAAACTGGTAAACAAGCTGGTGAAGTAGTTCTTAACGATGCGATCTTTGGTATCGAGCCAAACCAAGCAGTTGTATTTGATGTGATCATCAGCCAACGTGCTAGCCTTCGTCAAGGTACTCACGCAGTTAAAAACCGTTCAGCAGTCTCAGGTGGCGGACGCAAACCATGGCGTCAAAAAGGAACTGGACGTGCTCGTCAAGGTTCTATCCGTTCACCACAATGGCGTGGTGGTGGCGTAGTCTTCGGACCAACTCCACGTTCATACGCGTACAAACTTCCGCAAAAAGTTCGTCGCTTGGCACTTAAATCTGTTTACTCAGAAAAAGTGGCTGAAAACAAATTTGTAGCTGTTAACTCACTTGAATTCACAGCTCCAAAAACTGCTGAATTTGCAAAAGTACTTGCAGCATTGAGCATTGATTCTAAAGTCCTTGTTATTCTTGAAGAAGGCAACGAATTCGCAGCTCTCTCTGCTCGTAACATCCCAGGAGTTAAAGTTGCAACTGCAACAACTGCAAGCGTACTTGACATCGCAAATGCAGACAAACTTCTTGTAACTCAAGCAGCTATCTCTAAAATTGAGGAGGTTCTTGCATAATGAATTTGTATGATGTTATCAAAAAACCTGTCATCACAGAAAGCTCAATGGGCCAACTCGAAGCAGGCAAGTATGTATTTGAAGTTGACACTCGTGCGCACAAACTCTTGATCAAGCAAGCTGTTGAAGCTGCATTCGAGGGTGTTAAAGTTGCGAATGTGAACACAATCAACGTGAAACCTAAAACAAAACGCGTAGGTCGTTATGTAGGTCGCACAAACAAAGTGAAAAAAGCAATCATCACATTGGCTGCTGATTCAAAAGCGATCGAATTGTTCGCTACAGCTGACGCTGAATAATCAAAGGAGGAATTAACGTGGGTATTAAAGTTTATAAACCAACGACAAATGGCCGTCGTAACATGACTTCTTTGGACTTCGCTGAAATCACAACAAGCACTCCAGAAAAAAGCTTGCTTGTTGCTTTGAAGAGCAAAGCTGGTCGTAACAACAACGGTCGCATCACTGTTCGTCACCAAGGTGGCGGTCACAAACGTTTCTACCGTTTGGTAGACTTCAAACGTAACAAAGATGGCGTTGAAGCAATCGTTAAAACTATCGAATACGATCCAAACCGTTCAGCAAACATCGCTCTTGTACACTACACAGACGGTGTTAAAGCTTACATCATTGCTCCTAAAGGTCTTGAAGTTGGTCAACGCATCGTTTCAGGTCCAGAAGCAGATATCAAAGTTGGTAACGCACTTCCACTTGCAAACATCCCAGTCGGTACTGTTGTTCACAACATCGAGTTGAAACCAGGTCGCGGTGGTGAGTTGGTTCGTGCTGCTGGTGCATCTGCACAGGTTCTTGGTCAAGAAGGTAAATACGTTCTTGTTCGCCTTCAATCAGGTGAAGTTCGTATGATCCTTGGTACTTGCCGTGCTACTGTTGGTACTGTAGGTAACGAACAACATGGCCTTGTTAACCTTGGTAAAGCAGGTCGTAGCCGTTGGAAAGGTATCCGTCCAACAGTTCGCGGTTCTGTAATGAACCCTAACGATCACCCACACGGTGGTGGTGAAGGTAAAGCACCAGTTGGTCGTAAAGCACCATCTACTCCATGGGGTAAACCAGCTCTTGGTTTGAAAACTCGTAACAAGAAAGCTAAATCTGACAAACTTATCGTTCGTCGTCGCAACCAAAAATAATCTATTCTTAGTTGCTTAGCATTCTATATCATCCGCCAACTCGGTAGCCCGCTATGCGGGCAAGCCGCTGTGGTACATATTTTAAAGGAGAAAACACTAAAATGGGACGTAGTCTTAAAAAAGGACCTTTCGTCGATGAGCATTTGATGAAAAAAGTTGAAGCTCAAGCAAACGACGAAAAGAAAAAAGTAATTAAAACTTGGTCACGTCGTTCAACGATCTTCCCAAGTTTCATCGGTTATACAATCGCAGTTTACGATGGACGTAAACACGTACCTGTATACATTCAAGAAGACATGGTAGGTCACAAACTTGGTGAATTTGCACCAACTCGTACTTACAAAGGTCATGCTGCTGACGACAAGAAAACTCGTCGTAAATAATTTAGGAGGAAAACACAATGGCAGAAATTACTTCAGCTAAAGCAACTGCTCGCACAGTACGTGTTTCACCTCGTAAATCACGTCTTGTCTTGGATAACATCCGTGGCAAAAGCGTAGCAGACGCAATCGCAATCTTGAAATTCACACCAAACAAAGCTGCAGGCATTATCGAGGGAGTTTTGAACTCAGCAATCGCTAACGCTGAAAACAACTTTGGTTTGGAAAAAGCTAACTTGGTAGTCAGCGAAGCATTCGCAAACGAAGGACCAACGTTGAAACGTTTCCGTCCACGTGCGAAAGGTTCTGCTTCACCAATCAACAAACGCACAGCTCACATCACTGTAGTTGTGGCAGAGAAATAAGGAGGTAAAAACGTGGGTCAAAAAGTACATCCAATTGGTATGCGTGTTGGCATCATCCGTGATTGGGATGCTAAATGGTATGCTGAAAAAGAATACGCGGATTACCTTCATGAAGATCTTGCAATCCGCAACTTTATCAAAAAAGAATTGGCTGATGCGTCAACATCAACAATCGAAATCGAACGTGCTGTAAATAAAGTAATCGTTTCTATCCACACTGCTAAGCCAGGTATGGTTATCGGTAAAGCTGGTAGCAACGTTGATGCACTTCGTGCTCAATTGAACAAATTGACTGGTAAGCAAGTACACATCAACATCATCGAAATCAAACAACCTGATTTGGATGCACACCTTGTTGGTGAGTCAATCGCTCGTCAATTGGAGCAACGTGTGGCATTCCGCCGTGCTCAAAAACAAGCTATCCAACGTGCAATGCGCGCTGGTGCAAAAGGTATCAAAACACAAGTTTCTGGCCGTTTGAACGGTGCTGACATTGCCCGTGCAGAAGGCTACTCAGAAGGAACTGTTCCTCTTCATACACTTCGTGCGGATATCGACTACGCTTGGGAAGAAGCTTTGACAACTTACGGTAAACTAGGTGTTAAAGTTTGGATTTACCGTGGAGAAGTTCTTCCAGCTCGTAAAAACACTAAAGGAGGTAAATAACAAATGTTAGTACCTAAACGTGTAAAACACCGTCGTGAATTCCGTGGAAAAATGCGCGGTGAAGCTAAAGGTGGAAAACAAGTAGACTTTGGTCAATACGGTCTTCAAGCAACTACTAGCTCATGGATTACAAACCGCCAAATCGAAGCTGCCCGTATCGCTATGACGCGTTACATGAAACGTGGTGGTAAAGTTTGGATCAAGATCTTCCCACACAAATCATACACTGCTAAAGCTATCGGTGTACGTATGGGTTCTGGTAAAGGTGCTCCTGAAGGTTGGGTAGCTCCAGTTAAACGCGGTAAGGTTATGTTTGAAGTAGCTGGCGTTTCTGAAGAAATCGCTCGCGAAGCATTCCGCCTTGCTGGTCACAAATTGCCAGTTAAAGTTAAATTCGTAAAACGTGAAGCAGAATAAGGAGAAGACATGAAACTTCAAGAAATTAAAGATTTTGTAAAAGAACTTCGTGGCCTTTCTCAAGAAGAACTTGCTAAGAAAGAAAACGAATTGAAGAAAGAACTCTTCGAACTTCGTTTCCAAGCTGCTGCTGGTCAACTTGAGCAAACTGCTCGTTTGAACGAAGTGAAGAAACAAATTGCACGTATCAAAACTGTGCAATCTGAAACTAAATAATAGATTGGGAAAGGAGAATTTCAATGGAACGCAATAATCGTAAAGTTCTTGTTGGACGCGTAGTATCTGACAAAATGGACAAAACAATCACAGTTGTAGTTGAAACTAAACGTAACCACCCAGTCTATGGTAAACGTATTAACTACTCTAAAAAGTACAAAGCTCATGATGAAAACAATGTTGCTAAAGAAGGCGATATCGTTCGTATCATGGAAACTCGCCCACTTTCAGCTACAAAACGTTTCCGTCTTGTAGAAGTTGTGGAAGAGGCAGTTATCATTTAATCAACCTGAAAGGAGAAAATTGACATGATTCAAACAGAAACTCGTTTGAAAGTTGCTGACAACAGTGGCGCACGTGAAATCTTGACAATCAAAGTTCTTGGTGGTTCAGGACGTAAATTCGCGAACATCGGCGACATCATCGTTGCTTCAGTAAAACAAGCTACTCCTGGTGGTGCGGTTAAAAAAGGTGACGTTGTTAAAGCCGTTATCGTTCGTACTAAGACAGGTGCTCGTCGTGCTGATGGTTCATACATCAAATTCGATGAAAATGCTGCAGTTATCATCCGTGAAGACAAAAACCCTCGCGGAACTCGTATCTTTGGCCCAGTGGCACGCGAATTGCGTGATGGCGGTTTCATGAAAATCGTTTCATTGGCACCAGAAGTACTTTAATCAAATAGTTTTAGGAAATTTGTTACAGACTAGGCAGTTTGTTGTAGATAGTACTTGGGTACATCAAAACAAACTAACGAAGTCTGTGGCGGATTTAGTAAACTAGAAAACAAACTAAGTCCCCTGGTTAAATTACTAACCAGGGTGCCCATTAGGGCGTAAGAAATCATAGGAGAAATCAAATGTTTGTAAAAAAAGGCGATAAAGTTCGCGTAATCGCTGGTAAAGACAAAGGCGTTGAAGCAGTTGTCGTAACAGCACTTCCAAAAGTAAACAAAGTTATTGTTGAAGGTGTTAACATCGTTAAGAAACACCAAAAACCAAACAGCGAAAACCCTCAAGGCGCTATCGTTGAAAAAGAAGCTCCAATCCATGTGTCAAACGTTCAAGTTCTTGACAAAAATGGTGTTGCAGGACGCGTTGGTTACAAGTTTGTAGACGGCAAAAAAGTTCGCTACAACAAAAAATCAGGCGAAGTGCTTGATTAATCACGAAGGAAAGGAGAAGTATAATGGCAAATCGTTTAAAAGAAAAATATCTTAATGAAGTAGTTCCTGCTTTGACTGAACAATTTAACTATTCTTCAGTTATGGCTGTGCCAAAAGTTGATAAGATCGTTTTGAACATGGGTGTTGGTGACGCTGTTTCTAACGCTAAAAACCTTGAGAAAGCTGCTCAAGAATTGGCTTTGATCTCAGGTCAAAAACCACTTATCACTAAAGCTAAGAAATCAATCGCCGGCTTCCGTCTTCGTGAGGGTGTTGCGATCGGTGCGAAAGTAACTCTTCGTGGCGAACGTATGTATGAGTTCTTGGACAAATTGGTTACAGTTTCACTTCCACGTGTACGTGACTTCCACGGTGTACCAACTAAGTCATTTGACGGACGTGGTAACTACACACTTGGTGTGAAAGAGCAATTGATCTTCCCAGAAATCAACTTCGACGATGTTGATAAGACTCGCGGTATGGATATCGTTATCGTTACAACTGCTAACACTGACGAAGAATCACGTGCATTGCTTACTGGCCTTGGTATGCCGTTTGCAAAATAAGAGGGAGAGAATAAATGGCTAAAAAATCAATGATCGCTAAGAACAAACGCCCAGCTAAGTTCTCTACACAAGCTTACACACGCTGTGAAAAATGTGGACGTCCACACTCAGTTTACCGCAAATTCAAATTGTGCCGTGTATGCTTCCGCGACTTGGCTTACCTTGGACAAATTCCTGGCGTAACAAAAGCTTCTTGGTAAGATAAGATGTGCGAGCGTTTAGCAACCAACGCAAAGATAGGAGATTTGACGACGAAGTTCACTTCTAGGAAAATCTATCATCTTTGCTAAGGTTGTAGCTCGAACTCAATTATAAAAACAAACCCGATACAAAGTTTGCTTGCCAATTTGAACACGGGCGGAAGCCTGTGTGAAAAAGACAAACTTTCCTAGAAACGAGGTTTCTTCGTAAAGTTTTCTATTTTCACTTTGGCTTTTAGCGCCCTTTGTATCATGAATTAACTAGCAAGTGACTAGATCAAACTGCTAGTGAGAGGAGAAACAACAAATGGTTATGACTGACCCAATTGCAGATTTTTTGACACGTATTCGTAACGCTAACCAAGCAAAACACGAAGTGCTTGAAGTTCCTGCATCAAACATCAAAAAAGGGATTGCTACAATCCTTAAAAACGAAGGTTTTGTGAAAAACGTTGAATTCATCGAAGATGACAAACAAGGTATCATCCGCGTATTCTTGAAATACGGACCAAACGGTGAAAAAGTTATCACTAACTTGAAACGCGTTTCAAAACCAGGTCTTCGTGTTTACTCAAAACGTGAAGATATTCCTAAAGTTCTTAACGGACTTGGTATCGCAATCATCTCAACATCAGAAGGTCTTTTGACTGACAAACAAGCTCGTCAAAAGAACGTTGGTGGTGAGGTTATCGCATACGTTTGGTAATCTTTTAGCTTCCAATTTCGTCATGTGCCTGTGTTAGAGCGTCTTGACATACTCAAGTATGGTCTGCGTCGCTCTGCCTTGTCACATTTAGAAATTGAAACCTAAAAGCATGATACAAATGCGAGAGGACCAGTTCTTCGGGCGTGTTCAAATCTGACTTACTGATTATTTGGTATCATGCAACCAAACTAGAACAAGATTCACTAATTGAACACGCCTACAACTCTTTGAAAAAAGTGAAAAGTGTTTCAGAAATCCTTACCTTGTTCGTCGTAAACGTCTGAACTTTCTCTGGCCTTCGGTCAGGAAAGTCCTAGTCGTTCTGACGAGGGTGCGTCTGCGAAATCAAAGACTTCGGACTTACCGCTTATTTTTCTTCGAGTTGCTTAACGGCTTTGTATCTTGTTCACCCCGTGAAAACTAGTCGCTTGACGGCTTGATAATTTAACAGGAGAATTAAAAAATATGTCACGTATTGGTAATAAAGTAATTACATTGCCTGCTGGTGTTGAGCTTGCTCAAAACAACGGCGTGGTAACTGTAAAAGGACCTAAAGGGGAATTGACTCGTGAATTCCCAACTGCTATTGAAATCCGTGTGGAAGGTGCAGAAGTAACTCTTCACCGTCCAAACGATTCAAAAGAAATGAAGACTATTCACGGTACTAGCCGTGCTAACCTCAACAACATGGTTGTTGGTGTTTCTGAAGGCTTCAAAAAAGAACTTGAAATGCGTGGTGTCGGTTACCGTGCTCAATTGGCTGGTAACAAATTGACACTTGCTGTTGGTAAATCACATCCAGATGAAGTGGTTGCACCAGAAGGTATCACATTTGAAGTTCCAACACCAACACAAATTGTCGTGTCTGGTATCAACAAAGAAGTTGTTGGTCAAACAGCAGCTTACATCCGTAGCCTTCGCGCTCCTGAGCCATACAAAGGGAAAGGTATCCGCTACGTTGGTGAATTCGTTCGCCGTAAAGAAGGTAAAACAGGTAAATAATAGCTTGCTGAGGTGGCTGGACCACCTGGCTGACTATTTCTCAAATTGTTTCGTAAGAAACAGAATCATACATTAAGAGGTGAATATTGTGATTTCAAAACCAGATAAAAACAAAATCCGCCAAAAACGCCACCGTCGCGTTCGCGGTAAAATCTCTGGAACTGCTGCTCGCCCACGTTTGAACATTTTCCGTTCTAATACAGGCATCTACGCTCAAGTGATTGATGACGTAGCGGGTGTAACGCTCGCAAGCGCTTCTACTCTTGATAAAGAAGTTTCAAAAGGTACTAAGACAGAACAAGCTGTTGTTGTAGGTAAACTCGTTGCTGAACGCGCGGTAGCTAAAGGTATTTCTGAAGTGGTCTTTGACCGCGGTGGATATCTCTATCACGGACGTGTGAAAGCTTTGGCTGAATCAGCTCGTGAAAACGGATTGAAATTCTAATAGGGAGGACACTAAGAAATGGCATTCAAAGATAACGCAGTTGAAATTGAAGAACGCGTAGTAGCCATCAACCGTGTTACAAAAGTTGTTAAAGGTGGACGTCGTCTTCGTTTTGCAGCTCTTGTGGTTGTTGGTGACCGTAACGGTCGCGTAGGTTTCGGTACTGGTAAAGCTCAAGAAGTACCAGAAGCTATCCGTAAAGCAGTTGAATCTGCTAAGAAAAACATGATTGAAGTACCAATGGTTGGTACAACAATCCCTCACGAAGTTCGCTCAGAATTTGGCGGCGCTCGTGTATTGTTGAAACCTGCTTCAGAAGGTTCTGGGGTTGCTGCCGGTGGTGCAACTCGTGCCGTAATCGAATTGGCAGGTATCGCAGATGTGACTTCTAAGTCACTTGGTTCAAACACACCAATCAACATCGTTCGCGCAACAGTTGAAGGTTTGAAACAATTGAAACGTGCTGAAGAAGTGGCTGCACTTCGTGGCATCTCAGTTTCTGATTTAGCATAAGAAAGGAGATACTCATGGCTCAAATTAAAATCACTTTGACTAAGTCTCCAATCGGTCGCAAACCAGAACAACGTAAAACAGTTGTTGCACTTGGACTTGGTAAATTGAACTCTTCAGTTGTTAAAGAAGATAACCCAGCTATTCTTGGAATGGTGAACGCTATCTCTCACTTGGTAACTGTAGAAGAAGTTAAATAATCTAACAAATAGACTAAGTCGCATAGAGAAATCTTTGCGACTTCTAGTCCATTTTACATATTTACATACAGCGAGTTTGTGGAGGAAGACTCTTGTACTTCACAGGCGCTAGCATATAAAAGAGGAGAAATAATAATGAAACTTCATGAATTACAACCTGCTACAGGTTCTCGTAAAGTCCGCAACCGTGTAGGTCGTGGTACATCATCAGGTAACGGTAAAACATCTGGCCGTGGTCAAAAAGGTCAAAAAGCTCGTAGCGGTGGCGGTGTTCGCCCAGGTTTTGAAGGTGGACAAACTCCATTGTTCCGTCGTCTTCCAAAACGTGGATTTACAAATATCAACGCTAAAGAGTACGCAATCGTTAACCTTGATCAATTGAACGCTTTTGAAGATGGTGCAGAAGTAACACCAGTTGTGCTTATCGAAGCTGGAATCGTTAAAGCTGAAAAATCAGGAATTAAAATTCTTGGTAACGGTGAATTGACGAAGAAATTGACAGTTAAAGCTGCTAAATTCTCTAAATCAGCTGAAGAAGCAATCACTTCTAAAGGTGGCTCAGTAGAAGTCATCTAAGAGGTGGCAGCCTATGTTTTTTAAACTTTTAAAAGATGCCTTAAAGGTAAAATTGGTACGTAGTAAAATTCTATTTACTATCTTTATCCTTTTTGTCTTCCGCGTAGGAACCCACATTACAGTACCAGGAGTAAACGCAAAGAGTCTTGAGGCCTTGTCAAACCTTCCGTTCTTGAACATGTTGAGTTTGGTTTCAGGAAATGCTATGCGTAATTTCTCAGTTTTCGCACTAGGTGTTAGTCCTTATATTACAGCTTCCATCATTGTTCAACTTTTACAAATGGATATTTTACCTAAATTTGTTGAATGGGGTAAGCAAGGTGAAGTTGGTCGTCGTAAACTAAATCAAGCAACACGCTACATTTCTTTGGTACTGGCATTTGTTCAATCGATTGGTATTACAGCAGGCTTTAATGCTTTGTCCGGTGCAAAATTGACCAATATGCCATTAAATTGGCAAACATATTTGTTGATTGGAGCGATTTTGACAACAGGTTCGATTATTGTAACCTGGCTGGGGGAACAGATTTCTGAAAAGGGCTATGGTAATGGTACATCAATGATCATCTTTGCAGGGATTATTTCATCGTTACCAGGAACTTTTCACGAGATTTACATTGATCGCTTTGTTAATATTGAATCAAGTCGTTTGGGGGAATCAGCAATCTTTGTTGCTGCACTCGTCGTATTAATATTCTTTGTTGTGTATTTTACAACTTTTGTACAACAAGCAGAATATAAATTACCAATTCAATATACAAAACGTGCACAAGGAGCACCTTCTAGCTCATATTTACCCCTGAAATTGAATCCAGCAGGAGTTATTCCCGTAATCTTTGCAGGCTCAATCACTGCAGTTCCAACTTCTTTGATTCAATATTTCGCAAGTCAAAATAAGAGTGCCGGGTGGTTATTGACGGTTCAGGAATACTTTGATTATTCAACTGCTAAAGGTATGATTGTATATGCAGGTTTAATTATTGCCTTTACATTCTTCTACACCTTTGTTCAAGTAAATCCTGAGAAGACTGCAGAAAGCCTTCAGAAAAGTGCAGCCTATATCCATGGAGTTCGTCCTGGTAATGGCACTGAACAGTTTTTGTCAAAATTATTGACAAGATTGGCAGTAATCGGTGCACTCTTCTTGAGTTTTGTAGCTTTGCTGCCTATCCTTGCGCAAAATCTCTTTGGGCTTTCTTCAAGCATTGCGTTCCTTGGTACAAGTTTGATTATCGTAATCTCTACAAGTATCGAAGGCATCAAGCAATTAGAAGGCTACCTTCTTAAGAGAAAATATGTAGGTTTCTTAGAAATTACAGAATAGAATATAGGTTGACCTAGTCAACCTTCTATTTTGTTTTTAGATAAGTTTGTCAATAATGGCAAATTTATGTGAAAACAAAATAAGGAGTTTGTCATGAATCTTTTAATTATGGGTTTACCAGGTGCTGGTAAAGGGACACAAGCGGCCAAGATTGTTGAGAAATTCAATGTTGCTCATATTTCAACAGGAGATATGTTCCGTGCAGCAATGGCCAATCAGACTGAAATGGGTATTCTTGCCAAGTCGTACATTGATAAGGGGGACCTCGTTCCTGATGAAGTTACTAATGGCATTGTCAAAGAACGTTTGGTTCAGGATGACATCAAGGAAAAAGGCTTTTTACTAGATGGCTATCCTCGTACGATTGAACAAGCCCATGCCTTGGATGAAAATTTGGCTGACTTAGGAATTGAGTTGCAAGGTGTTATCAATATTGAGATTGACCCTTCAAAATTGGTAGAGCGTCTCAGCGGTCGTATTATTCATAAAGAAACCGGAGAGACTTTCCACAAAGTATTCAATCCACCTGTTGGAGACTACAAAGAGGAAGACTTCTATCAACGTGAAGATGACAAGCCAGAATCTGTCAAACGTCGTTTAGAGGTCAATATCGCACAAGGACAGCCAATCATTGATCATTATCGTGCAAAAGGGCTGGTCCATGATATTGAAGGTGACCAAGACATTGACCTTGTTTTCCAAGCAATTGATACAGTGCTATCAAAATTGCAATAAACTAATAGATTTGGCTTGCATTTTTTATACAAAGATGATAAAATAGCCTAGTCTGACTTATAATTGTTACCTCTGTGTTCAGAGGACATCAAATCGATATTTAGAGAGGGGTTACTTTTGCATGGCAAAAGAAGATGTGATTGAAATTGAAGGCAAAGTAGTCGATACAATGCCAAATGCTATGTTTACTGTTGAGTTGGAGAATGGACACCAAGTCCTTGCAACTGTTTCAGGTAAAATCCGTAAAAACTACATTCGTATTTTGGTCGGTGACCGCGTAACTGTTGAGCTTAGTCCATACGACTTGACACGTGGACGTATCACATACCGCTTTAAATAGTCGAAATACTTGGAGGGATTAAACATGAAAGTAAGACCATCGGTCAAACCAATTTGCGAATACTGCAAAGTTATTCGTCGTAATGGTCGTGTTATGGTGATTTGCCCAGCAAACCCTAAACACAAGCAACGTCAAGGTTAAGAAATAGAAAGGAGAAAACATGGCTCGTATTGCTGGAGTTGACATTCCAAATGACAAACGTGTAGTTATTTCATTAACTTATGTTTATGGTATCGGTCTTGCAACATCTAAAAAAATTCTTGCAGCTGCAGGTATTTCAGAAGATGTACGCGTGAAAGATTTGACATCAGATCAAGAAGATGCTATTCGTCGTGAAGTTGATGCAATCAAAGTTGAAGGTGACCTCCGTCGTGAAGTTAACTTGAACATCAAACGTTTGATGGAAATCGGTTCATACCGTGGTATCCGTCACCGTCGTGGACTTCCTGTCCGTGGACAAAACACTAAAAACAATGCCCGCACTCGTAAAGGTAAAGCTGTTGCGATCGCAGGTAAGAAAAAATAAAATAGGAGGTAGAAAAATTGGCTAAACCAACACGTAAACGTCGTGTGAAAAAGAATATCGAATCTGGTATTGCACATATTCACGCAACATTTAATAACACTATTGTTATGATTACTGATGTGCATGGTAACGCTATTGCTTGGTCATCAGCTGGTGCTCTTGGTTTTAAAGGTTCTCGTAAATCTACACCATTCGCGGCTCAAATGGCTTCAGAAGCTGCTGCTAAATCTGCACAAGAACACGGTCTTAAAACAGTTGAAGTTACCGTTAAAGGCCCAGGTTCAGGTCGTGAGTCTGCTATCCGCGCTCTTGCTGCCGCTGGTCTTGAAGTAACAGCAATTCGTGATGTGACTCCTGTACCACACAATGGTGCTCGTCCTCCAAAACGTCGCCGTGTATAATCATACATTCCATACACAGCTTTTCGTTTAAGAGGGAGTAAGAAATGATTGAGTTTGAAAAACCAACAATAACAAAAATTGATGAAAATAAAGATTACGGCAGATTTGTAATCGAACCATTAGAACGTGGTTACGGTACAACTCTTGGTAACTCTCTTCGTCGTGTACTTCTTGCCTCACTTCCAGGTGCTGCAGTAACATCGATTAAAATTGATGGTGTACTCCACGAATTCGACACAGTTCCAGGTGTTCGTGAAGATGTTATGCAAATTATTCTTAACATCAAAGGCATTGCTGTAAAATCTTATGTCGAAGACGAAAAGAAAATTGAACTTGATGTAGTAGGTCCAGCTGAAGTAACAGCAGGAGACATTCTTACAGATAGTGACATTGAAATTGTAAACGCTGACCATTATCTCTTTACCATTGCTGATGGTGCCACTTTTAAAGCTGTTTTGACTGTCAATTCAGGTCGTGGTTATGTACCAGCTGAGGATAATAAGAAAGATGATGCACCAGTGGGAACACTTGCTGTAGATTCTATCTATACGCCAGTGAAGAAAGTCAATTATCAAGTTGAACCAGCTCGTGTTGGTAGCAACGATGGTTTTGACAAATTAACACTTGAAATCAACACAAATGGCACCATTATTCCAGAAGATGCTTTAGGTCTTTCTGCACGTATTTTGATGGAGCACTTAGGTCTCTTCACTGACTTGACTGAAGTTGCAAAATCTGCAGAAGTGATGAAAGAAGCTGAAGTGGCTTCAGATGATCGTATGCTTGATCGTACGATTGAAGAATTGGATCTATCTGTTCGCTCATATAACTGTCTGAAACGTGCAGGCATTAACACTGTATTCGACTTGACAGAGAAAACTGAGCCAGAAATGATGAAAGTGCGCAATCTTGGTCGCAAGAGTCTTGAAGAAGTTAAAGTTAAACTGGCTGATCTTGGTCTAGGATTGAAAAAAGATAAATAATATAGGAGGAAATCATGGCATACCGTAAACTAGGACGCACTAGCTCACAACGTAAAGCAATGTTGCGCGATTTGACAACTGACCTTTTGATCAACGAATCAATCGTTACAACTGAAGCTCGTGCTAAAGAAATCCGTAAAACAGTTGAAAAAATGATCACACTTGGTAAACGTGGTGATTTGCACGCACGTCGTCAAGCAGCAGCATTTGTTCGTAACGAAATTGCATCTGAAAACTATGATGAAGCAACTGATAAGTACACTTCTACTACAGCACTTCAAAAATTGTTCTCTGAAATTGCACCTCGTTATGCAGAACGTAATGGTGGATATACTCGTATCCTTAAAACTGAACCACGTCGTGGTGATGCTGCACCAATGGCAATTATCGAACTTGTATAAGATCATCAATTTTGTTGAGTGTTATGATGATGGAATCCTATTCTGATTCTTAGTCTAGCTCTGGTCTACCGCTGAGCTTGTCTCAGCGGTAACACTCATCATGTTGATTGGACGCTTGTTTACGAAATTACTCTAAGATAGAATAATTTCGTAAGCAGGCGTTTTTATTAGATGATACATATCAGAAACAGATCATTTACAAGAAGAACGAATCAATAGTTATTTATCACAATCTTAGAACTATACCAAATAACACCCTTCTGGAGCAGAATGCAATGTTTGCCATAGAGTATCAATAGCAAATGTACTTTAAAAAAAGAAAAATCAAATAAAGTAAGCTAGACAAAAATGTCCTGTAGAAAGGCAGCACTTTTCGATAAACTTAAACCATCAACAAAAGGAGATTAAGAAATGGAATTCGAAAAAGTGTACGCAAGTGTC